>NZ_KV793559.1:0-62817 GCF_001808505.1 Oligella sp. HMSC09E12 | reverse complement strand
AACGGAAGTCAATCGGAGTTCACCGGACGCTTACTATTCTATTTTGTTTTCTAATCCAGAAAGCTTAACGGGCGGCATCTAGCCGCCCGTTTTTATTTCAATCTCAATCCTACTTCTCACGATAGCTGTCGTGACAGGACTTACAGGACTGACCTACGCCCGCAAAGGCTTGCTTGAACTTAGCTAAATCACCGCTTTCTGCGGCTTTTTCAAGCTCAGCAACGGCATCAATCGAGGCTTGAGCCTTTTTATTAAAATCGTCTTTGTTAGACCAAATTTTATCCGAGGCTTTACCACCCTCACGACCATCCGCAAAACCAACCCACGGCAGATTGATAAGCGTTGATAATACTTGAGCATTAGCCTTGACTGCATCAGCATCGTACTCAATATCACCACGCGCTACGCCACCTAAACGAGCACCGAAAACATCACCGATTAGCTTAAAAGCCGCTTGACGATAGGCAACCGCATCATCGGTTGACTCAAAATGGTCCTTAGCCGGCGTAACCGCTAAAGCCGCAGTGCTTGCAAAAGCACAGCTTGTCACGATGGCAGCACTTAATAATTTTTTCATCATCTATTCCCCTAAAATCAATGTAGCAATAGGTGCGCAACATCAAAAAAACAAAATTATCAACTTGGTACCGAGCGAAAAATCCCATCGGTACCTCATTGACTTGTCAATTATAAGTAAGCTTTAACTAAAGAACAAGTAACGACTGTTTTAGAATATTGCAAATTATTTCAATCAACCCTTAAAGGCTTTTGCTAGTTTAGCGGCATGCCCGATGTAGCTGCGCGGTGTTAAAGCTAATAAATATTGCTTTGGCGCCTCAGGCAAATCTAAACCATGGATAAACTCGCTTAAGGCAGCTTCAGTAATGCCTTGACCGCGTGTTAGGGCCTTCAACTGCTCATAAGGTTGTGGTAAGCCATAACGACGCATCACGGTCTGCACCGGCTCCGCTAGGATCTCCCAACACTGGTCTAAATCCTCGTCAATTACCTGGGCATTAAGCTGCAACTTGCCCATACCCTTCAGGCAAGAGTCCCAAGCCACCATACAATAACCTAAACCAACGCCTAAATTTCTTAACACCGTAGAGTCGGTTAGGTCACGCTGCCAACGTGAAATCGGTAATTTTTCAGAGAGATGACGAAATACGGCATTAGCAAGACCTAAATTACCCTCTGAGTTTTCAAAATCAATCGGGTTGACTTTATGTGGCATGGTAGAAGAACCCACCTCGCCCTCTTTTAGGCGCTGCTTAAAGAAACCTAAGGAAATATAAGACCAAATATCACGGTTAAAGTCGATCAGGATGGTATTAGCACGAGCAATGGCATCAAAAAGCTGCGCCATCCAATCATGTGGCTCAATCTGAATGGTGTATTCATTTTGTGTCAGACCTAAGCCAGTTAAGACCTTTTTACTTAAGGCTGGCCAATCCACCTCAGGATAAGCGCTTAAGTGAGCATTATAGTTACCCGTTGCACCGTTTAATTTGGCAAGGGGTTCCACCTGCTCAATCTGCGCAATTGCACGCTGTAAACGTGCTGCAAAGTTAGCAAACTCCTTACCCATGGTGGTGGGGCTAGCAGGTTGACCATGGGTTCGGGACAGCATCGGCTGATCGGCTAAGTCATGGGAAAAAGCCACCATCTGTGCCAACACTTCCTTTAGCTTAGGCAGTAGCACCTGATCCCGTACTCGCACTAACATCAGGGCGTGGGACGTATTATTAATATCTTCGGAGGTGCAGGCAAAGTGAATAAACTCTGCGGCTGCCGCTAAGCGCTGATGATCAGCCACTTTTTCCTTAAGAAAATATTCTACGGCCTTCACATCGTGGTTGGTGGTTTTTTCAATTTCCTTAATACGAACAGCGCAGTCCTCAGAGAAATCACTGACTAAGCCGTCCAATACTGCAACTGCTTCGGCATCAAAGGCGGGTAACTCAGGTAAACCGGCCTCGGCTAAGGCTTTGAGCCAAGCCACTTCAACCTCGACCCGATGAGCCATAAAACCAGCCTCAGAGAGAAAAGGACGTAAAGCGTCAGCGCGCGTAGCGTAACGACCGTCAATCGGTGATAAAGCGTTTAGTGTTGTTAATTGATCCGCAATTTTCATAGTCTTAAAAATAATAGTTAATAAATAATACCGCCGCCTAAGCAAATATCCCCGTCGTACAATACCACCGACTGCCCCGGGGTGACTGCCCACTGAGCCTCAGGAAAGCGTAAACTCATACCCGTCGCTGTCACTTCTAGGGAGCAAGGCGCATCCGCTTGTCGATAGCGGGTCTTAGCGGCGTAATTACCCGCCGCCGGCGCCTGTCCTGCGATCCAGCTAACATCCTCCGCCACCACTTCTTTGCTTAAAAGCCATGGATGATCGTGACCATTTACGACATAGAGCGTATTGGAGGGCAAGTCTTTTTTTGCCACGAACCAAGCTGGCGCAGTGCCATCCTCGCTCTGATAGTTTTTCAGGCCACCAATACCCAAGCCTTTGCGTTGACCTAAGGTATAAAACGATAAGCCCATATGCTCACCGATCACCTCACCACTATCGGTGACCATCGGTCCGGGTTTTGTTGGTAAGTAGCGATTAAGAAACTCTCTAAATGGACGCTCGCCGATAAAACAAATACCGGTGGAGTCCTTTTTGCTCGCATTCGGTAACTGTAGCTCAGCAGCAATTCTACGCACCTCGCTTTTATGAATTTCACCTAGCGGAAAGAGCGTCTTACTTAATTGCGCCTGGTTTAAACGATGCAAGAAATAGCTTTGATCCTTGCTCGGATCAACGCCCTTTAATAATTGAAACTCGGTGCCATGCTCGCCCTCTACCTGACGCACCCGTGCATAGTGACCGGTGGCAATATGATCAGCGCCTAAAGTCATGGCATGATCTAAGAATGCCTTAAACTTAATTTCGGCATTGCACAGCACATCTGGATTCGGCGTACGACCTGCTGAGTACTCTCGTAAAAACTCAGAGAACACTCGATCCTTATACTCCGTCGCAAAATTAACTGCCTCGATCTCAATGCCTAATATATCGGCGACACTCACGGCGTCCAATAGATCCTGGCGGCTGGAGCAATACTCATCGGTATCGTCGTCTTCCCAGTTTTTCATAAAAAGACCGATCACCTCATAGCCCTGCTGCTTAAGCAACCAAGCACTGACGGAGGAGTCTACACCGCCCGACATACCGATAACAACGCGTTTGCCGTTGGAAAGTGTTGGGGAATTACTCATGGATAATATCTAAAAATAATAGGAAATGGCTAAGTGATGCGAATTTCACTTAGCCATTTTTGCATAAACTGCAAGCCTTATGTAGATTTTAAGCGCGCATTAAGCTGCTTTTTGACGACGAACTTTGACTGCTTCGGCCAAACGAGCGAGCACCCGCTCAGTCGTCTCCCAATCAATACAACCATCGGTAATACTCTGACCATAAACGAGCGGCTTACCCTCAACCTGATCCTGACGTCCTGCAACCAGGTGACTTTCAATCATCACGCCACAAATGCGCTGATCGCCCGCTTCTAACTGCTGCGCCACGTCATCCATCACAATAGGCTGATTTTCAGGCTTTTTAGAGCTATTCGCATGGCTCGCATCAATCATGATTTTAGGCTTTAGACCGGCCTTTTCAATCACCTCTGAGGCTGCCTGAATATGCGCTGCGCTGTAATTCGGGCCGTCATTACCACCACGTAAAATAATATGGCAGTCATCATTGCCACGCGTTCTGACAATGGCTGAGTGACCGCCTTTGGTCACGGATAAGAAGCTATGTGGGCGCGAAGCGGCCTGCACCGCATCAACGGCGATTTTGACATTACCGTCGGTACCGTTTTTAAAGCCAACTGGACAGGATAGCCCAGAAGACAGCTCACGGTGCACCTGACTCTCGGTGGTACGCGCACCGATGGCACCCCATGACACCAAGTCAGCCATATACTGCGGGCTGATCATATCTAAAAACTCACAACCGGCTGGTAAACCCTTGGCGTTAATATCAAGCAATAACTGGCGCCCAATGCGTAATCCCTTGTTAATATTAAAACTGGCGTCCAAATCAGGGTCATTAATCAAGCCCTTCCAACCAACCGTGGTACGTGGTTTTTCAAAATAAACACGCATCACCACTTCTAGTTCACCGGCGTACTTATCACGCGCAACCTTAAGCAAATCGGCATATTCCAAGGCTGCCTTAGGATCGTGAATAGAGCATGGACCAACCACCACCACTAAACGATCATCCTGATCGTGAAGAATATTATGAATCGCTTGGCGTGACTCATGCACCACACCAGCAATATCCGGTGTACATGGAAACTCCCTCATCAGATGTGAGGGAGGCGTTAATTCACGGATCTCATCAATGCGTAAATCATCTGTATTGTATGACACCTATATCACTCCAAATCTATGAATTTAAATCTATATGCTTATTTAAGCTTAGATATATTGTATTGCACCATATCAACCATAATCAAACCCTTGTTACATAAGGCTCTCAGCCTTGCTATTTAAGTCTCTCCACTCTTTTTTCTTTTAGTTAGTTCGCTGTAGTTCGCAAAAGTTCGCCTGAATCCGTGTACAATTAGTCCCCTAGGGGACTTAGTTTGTCCCTCAAATTTAAGTGATTTGGAGGGGTTATGGCTATCAATTTGTTGACGGATAGAAAGGTTGCTAACGCAAAATCAAAAGAGCGAGAGTACCTACTACACGACGGTAATGGACTTTACCTTCGTGTAAGACCTACAGGTTCTAAATCATGGACTGTCAAGGTTGGTAACACGAAAAAATCAATCGGTCGATACCCTGCTATGAGTTTAGCACAAGCTAGATCGGTTTTTGAAAAAATGGTATCTGTTGGTTCGGATAAAACGATGACCGTTGACGGTTTGTTTCATCGTTGGTATGAAGATTACGCCTTACCTAATCGCTCCGATCTTGCAACAATACGTTCTAACTATAAATCCACTTTAATGAATGAAGTAGGACACATACCTCTTGAGCAATTAACAAGAAAGGACTTGATGGCGGCGTTCGACAAGAAAATACTAAGCGGAACGCCTCAAGCGGCGGCTGCATCATTCACTCTATTCGGTCAAATATTAAAGTGGGGTTATACACGAGAATTCATTACCCATCTACCTCTTTATGGATTAACACTTAAGGATTTAGGCGTAAAACGGAGTGAAGGTGAGCGGTTTCTGTCGCCTAATGAAGTACCTGTAGTCATTCAATCGATGATTATGGCTGTAAATGCACGCAAACATTGGACAACTCACGCTGTAGCTTGCTTATTTGCCTTGGCTACGGGGGCAAGAACGATTGAAGTGGTTAAAGCAAGAAAAGAGGATATTGATCTGGAGTCAGGGACTTGGAAAATTCATGGCTCAATATCAAAGAACGGATTAGAGCATATCGTTCACTTGAATGCTCTCTCAAGACACTTGCTAAAAGGTATTCAACATGTAACTTCGGCTGGTGGATACCTGTTTTATAATAGAAACAAAAAAGATCCTAATAGCTTACACTTGGATAGTCCGGGGTTGTTGCGTTTTATCAAGCGTTTGTTCTCTGAGCATTTACTGCCTGAAGGGTTTGAACGCTTTACAGCTCACGACTTACGAAGAACGGTGGGTACGTTGATGGGCGAGCTTGGGATTGAAGGTGAAGTTATTGATTTGTGCTTGAACCACAGAGAGAAAAATAAAGTAAAGCGTACATACCAAAAGCAATTAAGGCTTGACGATAGACGCCAAGCCTTTGAACGTTACGGGGATTACATTGTTAGTCTCCTTGGTAACTTAGACTCTCTACCCACACTTGAATCTCTGAGATATCCCACAACGAACGTCGACCAACACGTTTAGGTTGGGGAAATTCTCCTTTCTTTATCAAGTCGTAAATAGTCGTCTTGCCAAGCTTGACAATCTTTTGTAAATCCTTGATATCAGCTAATAAAGGTTGAGTTGTCAATGCTTCTCCTTTAATTACTCTTATTCAAGCGTTAAAGATCATTGTTGAGTAACTCTCGTTCAACAATGCGTCTAAATTGCAAGAAGTTTTTAAAGTTGGTCGGAAGGTAGTTTCTAGTATCAGAAAAAACAGCAGATCGGCAAGGGTGTTCCAGTGCGCTTGCGTGGATAGGGTTACTTCCTGCAAGTTTTTCAAATAACTCCAAGTCTTTTTCTACGTTTGCGCTTGTGCCATCAAAATTGTTATAGGAGACTCTTGCGCAACGTGCGGAACTTAACTTACAAAGTATTTCAGGATCCTCTATAAATCTCTCTCGCTCCTCCTGAGTTACATAAGGCAAATGCCACTCTCCATGCAACAACAATTTTGGCTTAGAAGCGTTCAAAGCCTCTTTAATAGCTTTAGCTAATAACTGAATCTCATATTGCGCATCTTCGTGATCTCTTAAGTGGAAAAAATTACCCCACTCCGTGGACGTGACAAGCACTTTGATGTGTTGATAGGGTTCAGTTAAGCGATTAGCCCATTGTTTGTGTACGCCAAGCTTTGCCATTTCTCTTGATTGCTTGACTGCAAACGCCATTGCCTCCTTCCACACAGCGGTTGCTTTGGCTTGTGTTTTATCATCAAGGGGTTCGTCTGGTTGCATACCTGACTTATTTTTACCCCAAACCTCGGGGATAACAGGATTCTCCTCCACTTTAGAAATCATGCGCTCCACAGGAATAGCTCTTGAGCTTGACGCATTTCTTGAAAATACTCGGTGGGTTAAAAATTGTTCATGTAAAAAACGAGGATAAGTAAGCTCTAATGTGGTTACCCTTGTACCTTCGTAAGCGTGCTTTGAATCTTCAATTACTTTTGCCTTGATTAGCATATTTATTCCTTGGTTTAAATGGTTTAATCGTTATTAATATAGGATTTTCACTTTTTGTTGAAAATTTAAACGACTTAATATTTCCAGTAATTATCAAGTCGTTGATGACAACGGGTGAAACATTCACTTGATGAGTGTTAGTGCGATCCCCACGCTCAACAGTGACGGAGAATGTCGTAGGCGAACTAGATTCAGATAAAATAACAAATGAATTATAATCTGTCAATTTAACTTCGTAAAAAAGTTCGCTGTTGTTTGTTAAGTTTCCTTTCAGGTAAGTGGTCATACGTTTTGTTATTGTTATTGAAGAAATAAAACTAAATTATAACCTGCACTTCCTTTGGATTCAAAGGATTATACCCATAAACCCTTACCTTAGCCTCCTTGCAAAGTTGCTTTGAAATTTCCCATTCATGACGCCAAACGTCACCCATTTTGACGTTAGGGGCAAGTATCCTACGTATACCTGCTTGAATCAAAATCTTGGCGCAAGTTGAACACGGAAACAAAGATGTCAAAAGCAAGGTACAACCATTGATGGAAACACCCGTTCGTGCAGCTTGAGCCACCACGTTCATTTCCGCATGAGAGATTCGCTTGTACTTTGTTTCTCTATCCGCATAGTATGCCTCGTTATCATCAACCCCTCTTGGAAACCCGTTATAGCCTACAGATCGAACATTAAAGTCATCATCAAGGGCGATTGCACCTACCTTTGTACTTGGGTCTTTTGATTGTTCAGCTAAACCTTCGGCGGTAGGTATAAATTTAAGAAATTTTCTAACTTTGTTTAATTCTCTGGTATCAGTTGCCATTTACATCCCCCTTCTTACTTCTACTTGCCAATTTTTCTGGGTGGGAGTTGAAGAAATTTTTGTTTCTCTCTTCATATCTATCTAAGCTTTCCTTTCTCCACTTTCTACGATAGAAAGTAAGGATAGGTACACTAATTGGCAATAAAACAATAAGACCGAGACAAAGGATTAAAGCACAAAAGATTTGTACTATTTTAAAAAAGGATTCCACAAGGTCGTCAGCCATTTCGTGTGCGTTCTCTGGTAAAAATGTAAACAAGTCCTTGGTTACAAGTAAGCTTTCTTTAAAAAAGGTTCGATTGGATAGCTCAACATACTTTGAATATTGATTTGGTTCAGTAATTTTATTTTTATCTTCCATCTTGGTATTCCCTAATTAATTAACCTTTGTCGATTAAACTCACGTTTAATCTTGGTTGTCATTAAAAAATCCACCCCTTTTTCTGGGGGTAAATTATTAAGCATCATCTTGATGGCTTTGGTTACTTTTGTTGCTCGGTTAAGCGTATCTAAAGTCAACCCTCCTTCAACTCCTAGACCTTGCCTTAATTCCGTTAGAGCGGAAATATCAAGTAGGTCGCCTGATGTATGTTTGACCAAGTCTTCGATCACATGAATGTAAGCTTTTGCAGGGATTACATCACCATCGGCACTCACAATAACGACTTCGTCATCTTGCGTATCAAACTCACTAAAGTGCGTCAAGTTAAACAAAAGCTTTTCAAGCGGTTCTAAAATCACTGAACCTGCGACCAACATGTTTCCTCTAACGTGTTTTGGTTTATATGTTTTATTCCTTCTTTTAGGTTTTCTTGCCATGCATAAGCTCCTTGTCTTTCGTTACTGCAACCATCAACTCAAACGACTCCTCTGACGTTAACTTCCAGTAATGTTGTATGCGTTTTAGGTTGCAAGTGGCTGGAATTTGGACTCCCTCTTCGTATTTCTCTAGGGTTACCCACGAGAGGTTGGCAATGTTTGCCGCTTCTCTAACACTCCAACCCCTTGCAACCCTCAATTTAATTAGCGTCTCTGCGGTAACCATCAAATTTCAATTAAATTACTAGCTAAGGTTTCGCTTAAATCCTCGTGCGTAATCAGCAATATTTGAGGAAAATCCAATGATGAAATAAACCCCATCATGGACGCTGTACGATCAATGTCCATGGCGGCGGCTGGTTCATCTAAAATCAAGAAAGGACAATTAGGTATAAACAACTTGATTAAGCTACAGCGAATGGCTAAACCAAGTAAATCCAACGTTGAACCTGAGAGTCCATCAACAGATTCCCCATTAACCAAAAACCCTTCCTTAGATTTAGTTACCGTTGACTTTACACCTCGAACCTTACTAAACATCGTCGACACACTTGACAACACCAAATTCCAAAGTTGATTGGCAACCATCGGGCGTGCTTCACGAACCTTTTTAAGTAAGGCATTGTTAAAGGCAAGGTCGTTAACTTCTTTTTCAAAACTATCAACTTGACGCTGTAACTCAAGGGTTCGAGCTTTGAACGCCTCTTGTTCACTCTTGATAACTGAAATAATCTCCTTATTTGTCGTAATTGTGTGCTCCAACGTCGCTTTCTCCATGTCCACCGCAAGGTAGTCGTACTCTACATCTTCAAAGGCTTTCTTCAACGCTTCGCCTGTATCTACAAATGAGCTATCAGCTAAGGTTTTGGTTGCTTTAGCTAAAGCTTGCTCCAAAGGTAATGCTGTTTCTGTTAAAACCTCTAGCCGAGTTTTAGCTTCTTCTACCAATTTCACTTGACGCTCAATCTCTTTTACTTGCTCTTTGATTTCGTCTACATTTTCGTTGGCATTTGGTACTTCCCCTTTCCATTTAACTTCGTAGGGGACGACACTATAATTAACGTCAACGTAACTGCTATCCGTACGTAAATAAAGCTCCACAGGTTGATTGGATTTCTTAATATCTTGAAGGTTTTTAAGCTCCAAACGAGCTTCCTCAAGCGATTTCTCAAGTGTTGATAGGTTGTTTGATTCATCTTCTACTTCTGATTCAAACTTTTTGTTATTAGCAAGTACTTCCTCCACATTCTTAATAGGTTGTCCACAATGACTGCAAGTTGTGTCCTTGATGATTCTCCGTTTTAATTCGTTAATTTGACTTACTTTTTTAGTAATTAGGTTGTCAATATCTTTAACTTTCAATTGGCTCTTTTCAATCGCCGCCTCTAAAGCGTCCATTGAGCCTTGGAAGGTCGTTGGTCGTTTGTCAAAAGACTCTGAAAAGTTAGTGAATTTAACGTAGGCTAAGTATCGAACTTTAGCTTCATCGGCTTTTTGAATACGTTCTTTCAAGTAATCAAGGTTGGACGTGTCAACGTCAACAATGCAAGAGCGAGCTTGATCAATGGCAAGTAATCGATTATTGTATGCTTCGGTTGCTGATTCCACCGCTTCTTTGGCATTCGTATATTGCACTTTTCTTTCTTCATATAACTCTAAGTCAAGTTGTGCTTTATCGTATTTCAGCTTTAATTCGCCAAGGTTGGCACTCACACCCGTTAGCTTTCCTTCCGCTTCACTTACTTGACTCATAGCACTCTTGAGTTGGTCGTCCTTGTTTTCTTGTGAGGAAAGCAACGCTTCTAGGTTAGCCTTGGACTCCTCTAAACGAGATTTAGCAATAACGTTTGAACCTAATACAAGTTTTTGACTCATTGCTTCTAACAAATCTTCAAAGAACGAGAAATCAGAAAGTTCTTCGACCATTTCAGCGGTTGCTTTAGGTCCTGCTTCAAGCGTTCCTCGCATATTCCCTTGATTTGCAAACATCAACTTACGTGCAGTTACAGCGTCCGCTCCAATCAACTTAGAGGCGTAATCTGAGACTTCGGTTTGCCCCGTAATAAAAGGAACGTTGTCATCGCCTTTGTAAATTTCCGCCCCACCTTTACTACGAACAAACTTAAACAGTACATCTTGAATCAGTAAACAAACCTCAACCTTCAACGTAGTTGTAGGCTTTCCCCAAGTAACCACATCATCAAATCGTCCACGTAAACTTTTTGAACCATATAAAACATAAAGCAAAGCTTCACCTACCGTGCTTTTACCTTTTTCGTTGGAGCCTCGGATAACATTTAACGATGGAGTAAATGCAATTTCTGTGTTTTCATGCTTACGGAAATTTGTCATTGAGATTTTAGTTATCATCTCCCATTACCTCCTTTAATACCGCCTGTTCTTCCTCTGTAAATAACTTCAAAAACTCACCTTTAACATCAAACGCCTTGATACTCTCTAAAGAAATATCAAGCGTATCTTCTTCATTCTGAGTTAAACCCTCAACTTTCACTGCATTGGTAACAATAAATGCGTTGGATTTGTTTCTGAACTTAGCAATTCGTGAAAACACATCTTCCACTTCAGCCTGAGAAACTTGCCCCTCCACACGTATAAACTTTTCTTGACCAACCTTGTCAAGCTCTTGCCAATCCACGCTAATAAAGTTTCCCTTGTTATCCCATGTCTCAATACGAGAAATCGTGTTGTCTGGGTGAATTACATGAGCATATTTCTTACCGTCCTTTTGAGCATACCCACTTGATAAACAATCAGAAATTGAGCTTGGCGTTTGATTTCCAAGTACGAGCAAGTCGGCGGTTACGTCAAAGTTTGGGTTTGTGATAAACGTTCCATTTCGTAACATCAAGCTTCGAGATAAATGCTCATGAGAACCTAGGACTTGATAGCCATGGTCGATAAGTGCGGCCAATTGTTCTTCGTTTATGGTCAAACTGTGGTCGGAATGAGCACTAAAAGGGTTCAAGTAATTAACATGAAGCAACAACTTAGACCCCTTGGTAATAGGTTCTTCAAGTGCTTTTTCAAGTTCCGCATTGAATAAAAACTGGTTAAAGCAATGAGGGATTACATACACGCCATCACGAACCTTGGTAAATTTAGATTCAAACGTGATAACGTTATCAGGGTAAATGAACTTCAAGACGTTAGCTAACAAGTCAAAACTTGATAACTTGTCCCCTTTTGCCGACTTATCGTGATTACCAAAACAAAGGTACAACAGATTGCCTGATTCTTTAATCCACTTAATAAATAAATTCAACGTGGCTTCAACCGTGAAGTTTTCTTCAGTAAACTTATCAAATAAATCACCGTTAATAAAAACATCTTTGTCTGTATTCTCGTTTAATATTCGTTCCAATTCATCAAGTAAGAACATATAGAGTTCAGCAGCGGAACTAGGCGTTACCCCTGCCGTTCGTGATGTTCCCACATGACAATCGGAAATAACTAACATAGATTTCATCTCTTATCTCCGTTTTCGGTTTAAGTTATGGACTTAAAAATCCTCAATGAAGGTATTCCTCTTCAGGTAATTCACTTAGGTCGTTACACCCTATCATCACCTCTAACGCCTTGATATCAAGGTAGTGTTGTTTGTTCATTTGTCTGATTTGTAGGGAGTTGTATGAGCACTCGTCTTTTAAAATAATTAACTCAAGTTCAACACTAAAAAGCTCCTCTTTTAACTTTCTTAAAGAGAGTAAACTCCAAATGAGCATTAAAAGTAAAAAGACAATTGCTACAAGTTGAGAAACAACAATTAAATCATTCATTTGTTCACCTTTAAAGCAAGGGTTGCCCCTTGCTGTTTGTTATCTTATTTGTCCTTAACAATCTCAATGTCAGAAACCTTGCTAAACGTAGGCATCTCCCTGAGATCCCAAGAACCCCGTTCGATTAAAGGTAGCTTAGCTGCGTCTAAGCATCTCCACACATTGGCGGTGGAATGGTAAACGAGGATTAAGCACGTGCCACCTGCTAAAACTCGCTTCTTCAATCTTGCAAGTTGGGGGAGTTTGTCTTTGGCAAGTCGATAATCATGTTGGGTTTCTTTTACCTCAATCACGCCATGTCGCCCCGGATAAAACCAAGCAAAATCCCCTACCATAGATTTAAACCTTCCCATCGCCGATCGAGCATCAGGCAACCTTTCATAGTCAAATTCAGCTACCCTTTCGCTTAAACTTTGAAGATAGTTATGAACCATCTTCTCAGCTCGCTTACCTCTGTCTTGTCTTCTAACGGTCATTAGTAACCTCTCTTTTCAATAATGGTTTCCTTGTGCTTGTTAAATACAGCTTCATCAACATACTCTCCGACTTCATATTGATCGGCAAAATTAGGTCCAAACGAAACTTCCGCTACAACTGGGACTATCTTCCAAAACGGTTGAACCATGCTTTCGTGCATCACCTTGGTAAATTCAAGTGCGTCTTCCTGACTCACTGAACACACTAATTCATCGTGAATGGGTGCGATAAATTGAGCATCAAACTTAAACAACGCCCCTGAATCCCACAGGTTTGCCATCGCAAGTTTGGTTTGGAGTGCGCATGAACTTTGAATGTGGAAGTTTGACGCTTGACGTCTTGCTCTTTCTCGTTCCCAAGAATTGTCGGATAGCACCGCTTCTTGCAAGTGTCTTCTGCCACCATATTCCAACTCAACATAACCGTTAACCGAAGCAATAAATTCGACTTCATCCTTCCATTCTTCATATCTAGGGAAAGTTTTGTGCTTGGCATCTAAAAACGTCTTTGCATCTGAGATTGAACACAAAAGACTCTTAGACAATCCTTGCTCAGTGCCTCCGTAGGCGGATAGGAAGTTAACGACTTTCGCTTGGTTTCTAAGCTTTGAAGCCTCTCCTCGTTCCTCTTTGTCCTCGGACTTACGTAACGCCATAAACAAAAAGTAAGGATCGTTGATACCATGCTTAGCCTCCAATTGGTCGACTCGTTCATCGCCCCATAACTTTCGCATGAGCGAGGCGGCGGTCATGGAGTGAATATCTCGCTTGTTGTCGCCAATATAACAAGCTAAGAAGTTCCCATCTCTTGACAACTCCGCTTGAGCCCTTAACTCCTGTGCGTTATAGTCAATGGATACAATAAACCCGTTCTTTCTGTGAGGTACAAAAACCTCACGGAAAGAACCTTGCTTAGGCAACTGCTGTAAGTTAGGGTTTGAGCTTGTGGTTCTTCGTGTTACCGTACTAGACAACCTAACGTTGGCGTGTAACTTGCCCGTCTTCCAGTGAGAAATATTTTTGTACTTGGTATAGAACATGTTAAAACGTGTACCAATCTCCTTTAACTCCACAAAAGCATTTAAAAACTCTCTTGTTTCATCGTCCAAATCCTCTAATAAAGCAAAGGAAATCGCCGTGTCATCTGTACTTGCCTTGGCTTTTAACAGCTCTCGCTCTCGGCTGGTTAACGCTGTTGCTTTACTAGAA
Source organism: Oligella sp. HMSC09E12 (assembly GCF_001808505.1). Taxonomy (NCBI): domain Bacteria; kingdom Pseudomonadati; phylum Pseudomonadota; class Betaproteobacteria; order Burkholderiales; family Alcaligenaceae; genus Oligella; species Oligella sp. HMSC09E12. The sequence continues at coordinate 48,809 of NZ_KV793559.1, read as the reverse complement.
CCCATTTCTATTTCGTTAAAACGAGATACCGCCGATGCAAGCTCTGGTTGATTTGCTCTCTGCAAGGGGGTTAACGGGTTAATAACTCTGATTGGCAGGTCTAGCTCGTTATAAAGTAGATTGCTTACTTGTTTTGGAGAACGAATATCAAAGTTAGGTCGACCATCAAACCGTGATTTAATGATTTCATTGATACTGCTAATATCACCTCTCAAACAAAAAGTGGCAAACTCTTGACACAATAAATCAAAGTCTTCTTTAGAACCACTGAAATCCTCTGGAACATCAAGCCCTGCTTCCACTAAAGCGATAATCTTGGAAGGTGTTCTAACCATTGTTTTTAAGGGAACACCTACCATGTGCAAGAATATTTCTTTTAACTTTTTAGCTTCATCAAGATCTTCCGCTTTAAATAAAGGGCAAACAGTACCTTCCCAACCCAACTTGATTAAGTAATCGTCAATGATTTTCTGCAACTCTTTTGAACGTTCTTCGTCTTGCTTTTGAAGTTGAGCCATTCTAGGTAAATCAAGGTTTGCCCCTTGAACAAATGCCAAAGCAGTTACATAAGCAGGTTTCACCTCGAACTTCAAGTAAGTGTCCCAACTGTGTTCAGTTTCACAGATTATCTTAAAGAAGTCGTAAAGCGAGGAAGTCATGATGGTGTCATCAGCACCGTAACTTAAAACGTCAACGGCGGTTAACTCATTCATTCGTCTACCCTGCGTTACCGTAGCATAATCCACTTGATCATAGTCAAAGTAACGCTTGGACAATCCCTTTAAACCTGTTGATTTGTTTTCATCAACGTAATTAGCAAGTACGGAAGTATCATGGACACTTGGCAAGAACCCATGCCAACCGTTGTCAGATAATTTATCTCCCCACGTGTTATAAAGTACAGGTTGCTCAAATCCTGAGTTATGAACAACAATCGGCATACCTTCAGGAATCCTCTTAATAAACTCAAGAACTTGATCGGAGCTTAAATTACTAATTCCATCTTGCTCTTTGTGGTCTACGGTAAAGTAATAGGTATGACGTTGATTAAAACCAAACGTCATTGATAACCCAGTTAATTTCGATCCCATCACGTCAACGCCAAGCTTGCTCTCATCGTCAGTGTCTTTCACATCTTTTAACCAATCAATCGATTCATCTGGTACAGATGTTTCAATATCTAGAGCTACATGACGACCTTGATAAATATACTTCTCAAAGGCTTTTAATGCGGAGTCTACATTACCTTGATGAATTAGCTTGATAGAACCACCAAAAGGTTGCAAGCGCTCATCAGAGATATCTTTTGCTTGGTGTAAGTAACCGGGAAACCATTTAATTTGATATCTGATATCGTAAACAAGATTTGGATATAGTTTTCCACAAGAATAGGAGGAAATCACTTCCTCTTTATTTTCAACGATATTTTTAATCGCTTTCAGGTCCTCAATGTTACCTTCAAGGGGGCTTAAGTCTCGCTTCTTAATCATTTCTTCAATGGCGTAGACTCCTTCCTCTCCAAACATTGATAGTACGTTAAGGAAAGCTTTGACGCCAAAACCCTTAGCACCGGGAATCTTATCGCTGCTATCGCCAACAAGTGCTTTGTAGACTGGGATTAGTTTTACATCAAAGGGTCCGTAGGGATTCTCTTCTAGAAGTTCTCCGTTACGCCACAATGAAACCTCATCACTAAGTAATACCGACAAATCGCCATCACTTGTCCAAATCACCTTTTCACCTTGTAGATTTTCTACAAGGTAGGCTATCATATCGTCCGCTTCCGTGTTTGGACGGTTGACTGTAGTTCCCCCAAGCTTGAAAATCGCAAACTTTAATTCATCAACTAATTTTCTGTACTCTTTAAAGTACTCTTCAGGGCGGTTGTCAGAACGACCAGCTTTATAAGTAGGAATGAATCGCTTACGAAAGGCTAACGTGTTACCTGTTTCTTCCACAAGAATGGTATCTTTTGGTTGAATACCTAGTTTTAACCAAGCGGATACAAGCGAATTGATGGCATTTTCGTATCCGTGCTTGTAGGAATTAACGTAAACCGTACGCCCTGTGGGCATAGTAACTTCATAACCAAATTCTTCGTCTTTACCTGCAAACAAGCAGGTCCAAGAGATACTTGGTAAATCAACAATCAGTCGCTTCATAATCACATTCCCCCAAATCGTTGCCTCTTCTCTAAAGCCTCTTGACAATAAACACATCTCACCTTGCCTAACTCAAGGCGAGCTAACGGTATCTCGTCTCCACAGTCAATACATTCCGTCTCTTGCCAAGTTCCATCTTCGTTTTTAACTTGTTCTGGTTTGTTTCTTTCTCTAACCTGCGCTATAAAAAGCTCAGTACTAGCCAACTCATTTTCACTGGCTTGGTCTAAAAAATCTGCGTGCTTACTACTCATTTTTGTATTTTCTGTGTAATTTGATTACTTCAACCTCTAAGTCAGCTAGAGTTCTATTGTTGGGAATTGTGTGAGAAATCAAGTGTCTTGAAAGCCCTTGTTCAGAACTGTGGGTGTCTTTATCGTTTACACCTTCTCGAACAATTTCAATGATTTTTCCACCTAAAGCTAAAATAGCTTCCGCCTCTGCATCAAATCGAACATCGGTGACAGAGATATTTTCAAATCCTTGTTCCTTTAATTCGTTATAAGTGCTTACCCAACGCTTGCACCAAAAATCCTCTCCCCAAAATGACTTAGTGCATTCCGTCCCCTCTTTTTGCAAGATTTCCCTAACCGTCAACCCCCACTCAGGTACAAAACGTTTCTTTCCTTCTTGCGTATAAACGTCGTTGTGAGACAAGTTAAATTTAAAAATGCAACTCTCTTTTAAAGGATCGGCAAAAGCTGTTTTTACATACTTAAATTGCCTAAGAAAACTTTCAGCGGTATCCTTACCACTCCCAGCTTTCCCTGAAAAACCCAATAACATAATTATTCTCCTTTCTTTTACTAGGGCAAACAAACGCATTTAACCTCGACATCACACCTAATTTATTGTGTAGATGAACTTTAGGTCCTAGGTTGTTTGTGAAATAGACGATCTGTGTATTCATCTTATCTAAACTTAAGTCGGTAAAATCTACGTTATCCAGTAAAGCTTGACCAAATCTTTCAGCTCTCAATAACTTACTCACCACTTGCCAATCGAACACAGGCTTATCGTCTTCCTCTTGAAATCGCTCCGGCGTGTACTTCAACAAGTCGTCAAGTAATTTTTTAGGTGCTACATTTAGTACAGTATCGGCAACTCGTTGAAGTGTTTTATCTTCGGTCAGAAAACCTCGCTCGCAAGCTTGGTGGATTGCGTAGGCGGTTGGGTTTTCTGAATAATGATTACGACGACGACAAGTTAGAAACTCTTTCCAATTAAAATTCTCAAGCATGGTTAGTTTTATTTCTCCTTGCTCTGTAAGCTTATAAATCTTGTTGCCTTTAAGCTTGTAATAGATTCCTCCAACGTCAAATAAAATATCTTCTTCATTTATTTGGTAGTTAGAGGCAAGACTGTATAAGCAGGCAAGTAGGATTTCTGTATACATCAGAGGATCAGAGTTAGGTAACGACTTTAAAATAGAAACATCACTGCCAAATCGGTTTGACAAAGCCTTATCAGGTCTAGCCGAAGCTCTCAAGTTTTTTTGGTAGGCGATAAAACGTTCAAATCTCACCGCTTTATCGCTGTTAGATCGAAATACATTCGCCCTTCCATGATCTCCTTGCCAAACTAACTTCTTTGCAGTGCTTCTAGGGCGCAAAACCAAGTCTAAGTTCCAATCGTTCCAATTCTCGCCGAGTAAAGCAGGTTTAGGGATTGGTTTAGTATCTTTACTTTTCTCGCCCATTAATTCTTTACCATCGTGAGTAATAAAGTAGCGCATGAAATCCCAAGCCAAACCCTTGATGTACATCTCTTTTACTTTATTCACGAGATGCCTCACTAAACACTGCAGACTTTAAAGCTTCCATCTCTTTTGCTTTGTCACGAACCAAAGCTCCTTCGGTATTAAACTCGCTACCGTAGCGAACCTCTAACTTAGCCTTGTTACCCTCAATGACTTGCTCGATATCAATGTTTAATTGGTAAAGCATCAAGGTAAGGAAAAATAGCAAATCCCCTGCTTCTTCCACCAAATTCACAAGGTCAAGTTCTTTGCCATAGAACAAGTGGGCTTTGATTTGGTCTGTAATTTCCCCTGCCTCACTTGATAAACCCATGGCTGCATGAATAAGATGGTGGTTAGCTTGTCGCATTTTAGGACTTGCCAAACGGTTTACAATTTCAGGGTATTCAGTTAAATGCTTACTCATAATCAATTTCTCCTGTAACTAAAATCTTGAATGGGGCTTCATCATTAAAAGGTAGCTTCATTCTCGTAGCTGAATCCAAAAAATAACCTAAGTCAAAAAGCCAATCTGGAAACCAATTTCTAACAACAACGTTTGGTCCTTCGCTATCTAAATCCCCTAAGTAAACAGGGCAAAACCCAAACATAATTCCTTTATGGGTTAGCCCTTGTTCTTTCATTTCTTCCTTGGTCATTCGCTTAAAAATTGCCATGTTTTTCCTACAAGAAAATGACCTTAAAGGTCTTGAGTTGTTAAGGGGCTTGTAAGCCCCTTTTATTAAGTAGTTTGGTTCTATTTATTCTTTAACGCTCGCTCAAATGCTTCTTGGTACTCTGCGGATAGGTGCGTAAGGTTCTTCAAGCACCAATCCAAGTAGTCAGGGTAATCCTTTGCTACATCAGCAATCTTTCTACCTGAGTGCTTACCAAATTTAATGGTTGTAGGTAAAGGACCTTTCTTTTGAGCCTCAATACACAGCTCATCAAGTGTTTTACCTGTGTCTTGAGATAATCGGCGCATAAAATTAAGCAAAGTTTCTACATCGCCATCTGCGCTATGCGCATCTCTAATATCAAACGGCAAATCTAAAATAACTCGCAAAACCTGTAGCTTATGACTCTCTGCGTCAGGGTAAAACTGTCTTGCTAACTTCAAGCTGTCGACCAACACGTAATCACAAAAGATATAATCCTTTAACCACTTTTCATCAAACTTGGCATTGTGAGCAATGAAGGCAAATTCCGATTCACCCTCACCCCATGGGTTGTTGTCAAGACTTAAAAAATACTCTGCTAAGGTAGGGGCATTTATTACGTCTGACGCTTTTATTCCATGAGTGGCTGTAGCTCCTGCTGAGATTGGGGCTTCTGGGTTGATGATGGAGTGGTAAGTTTTAATCGTATTTAACTCGTCATCAACCTCAAAAGCGCAAAACTCAACTACGCCTGAACCCTCGTCAGGAACATGTAAACCCACGGTTTCAACGTCAAGAATAAAATACCTCACTACTTGCGTCCCCCGTAGAAACGAAACTTAACAGGCAAGAAAGGATCTAATTCCCACCAATGTTCTTCCCTTTTAGGGTTTGACGTTTTTTTTGTCTCGTTAAGTTCTTGCAGATACTTTTCAGCTAACTTGCTGTAAATAGATTTAATATCATCAAGACTGTCATTAGTGACGCTTTCTTCTTCAACTCCTTCCTCGTCTTCATCTAGTTCATCAACATCATTTAAGTCATCTTCTTTCAAAAGAAAACCGAAAGAACTTAAATCAAGGTCTGTGTTGTCAAATAAAAAGTTATAAATAAAGATGTTTTTCTGATAATCATTGTTAAAGCTTAGATTTTCAATCACAGAACAAAGAAGCAGTGTGGAATCTAACTCTTTCTCACTTTTAACCATATCAACCCTCAAAAATAGATGGAGGGCTTTTACACCCCCCGTGTTATTACTTAACTAAATCAAACTTGATTGCAGCAAATTTGTTGCCGTTAAATTCTCGTTTATCAATCTTCAAGTTCAAGAAAGGTTTGATTTCTGCGCCAAGGCGACCCATCTTGACACTTGTTTGAAGCAAGAATTTGTTCCACTCACGAACAGAGCTAGGTGATAATTGAACTTGAACTAGCTCTCGCTCATCCTCTGGGATTTCTCCTTCAAGTTGTGAGCGTGTAGGCATTACCCACAAGTCAATGTACTTCTTGCTTTCAGCTCGATGGAAACCTGCTTCTTTTAAATCAGAAATGTAAGAAGCAACGGTTACATCAGGCTCACCTGAAATCGTTTGACCATCATAAGAGTAACGTAGCAACTGCTTGGCTTCTTCACCCTCCACACCCGGAGTGATAACCACTCGCTCGTTGAATGAAACTAACTCAACGTCAAGTTCATCGCCATACTCCTTACTATCCGCCGAGAATCCACCACGGTCGGCTACGATTTTAGGCATCGTACCTTGTCCAATATCTTCAACTGTTTCAAGGTCTATGGCGTGGTGTTGAGCCTTAAATGCAGATAAGGTTTTACCCCCTACGGTAGATAACGCTTTTGTTTTCGTTGGGACCAAAGCCGCTTGGGCTGTTTCCGTTTCAGGTTGAGATTCAACATGAATCTCATCAACTGCTTCAATTTCTTCATATACAGGGGCTTCATTTACTTTAGTAAGCTTATTCATAACTTATCTCCAAAATTAAAATAAAAAACAACTTCTAAATTAAAACAACACTTAAAAGTTTAATTGTCAAATTGACTTGAAAAGAAAATCAAACGGGAAATTACCGTTGATTTGTCGATAAAAGTTAAAACGATGTATCGTATTATTACCTCCTAAATAGTTTATGTCAAGTGTTTTTCAAAAATTCACATGCCTGAAAAATCAAACGTATCAATCTGAAACTCTTCGTACAACATTTGCAAATCTAACCTCACTATATACTTTGAAGAACCTAAATTAGAAGCAGATCCTCCTCTGATTCTTGCCTCATGCTCTAACATCGCTGTAATAAAAGAACTTTCAGAATCAAACAAAAGCTCACCTCCTTGCGCTCTGCGATACTTAGCATATTTATCCCAACAACTCCTTAACTCAAGATCGACACACTCTTTACCTGTTGCTTCATCAATACAATACATGTAGTCTTCATATTCTTCTAAAGAGATAACTATATCTTTACTGTTTGAAAGGTAAGCTAAGGTTTCAATAACTTTTGTTGCCTCCGACTTATTGATAGGTATCGACGTCTCAATGTTGTCTAATATCTCGTTGATGTAAGACTGAAACTTAGGTGAATACCAACCTCCAAACACTGTCTCTAACACTTTCATGCCAAACTCAAGTCCGGTAAGAATCACGGCGTTATTGTAGATTGGACGCTCAGATGTCAAGCCTTCACATCTCTCTGATAACTCAACAATGTACTTATTAACGGTATCCGCAAAGTCTTCGTGAGGAGTTGATATCGCTGCTTTAACACAAAGGAGTCCCCACATACCTAAGAATCCCTCGTTAAGCCCCTGCTTTACTCTATAAAACCTTGATCTCTCTGCGAAAGTTAATTTTCTATTCTTCGCCCCACCTACATTAGTGTTGACCAAGATGGTTCGATCTATGATGGCGGTTTGATCTTCAATCTGCTCACCAATAAATACAAGCGGTGCGGAGTTCTTGTTTTTGTCGACAAACAAGGTTGAACTTCCACTTCCCGATCTAATGTTCCCTCTTGCTCCCTCGTTACCTGTGTAGTTATTTCGTGCTACTTGAAGGAACTCGTTGGTTCGTTTAGGACCTAACTCCCTTGCCTTGTACTCATCAAAAATCACAGGAACACTTGCCGAACCCTCTAAGTAACAGCGTAGCGCAAAGCTAGTTGTTGATCCTGCACTCAAAATAGGGATCGTATTGGTGTATGTATGCAACTGGGAAACAATGCTTGCAACTTCCGTTTTACCTGAACCTGCCTGACCATAAATCTGCATTGAAGGAAATTTCCTGAAGTGGTATCTAAAAATTTGATTTAGAAAACACGCTAAGAAATAACCCAACACTCTCGCCATAATTTCTTTTGGAAACAAATCAAAGAAATCATCATAGAATTTGCGGATTCGCTCGGTATCCTCAAGTTCTTTGGCTTTTAGAAGATTAACTCTAAATTCTCCTTCAGGATTCCACATACCTTGGAATTTAAAGTTATAATCTTTGTTCTTAGGTATAACGCCGTTTTTTCCTGCACTTACATACATGGTAAGCAGGGAGTACCCTGATTCGCTGTTTTTATCGGGTACTTCAACCACATCTAAGCCCTCTCTTGGCAAGGAAATAACTACATTTCCTCCTAAAATAGACTTTCTTCTAAATATATCTAACATCGCTCTAGCCTCTGAATCTGTGCAATCTACCCCTGCGGAGTACTTAGCACCTAACGTTTGATGTAGCATGTTTGATGTATTAAAGGCATTATCCTGAATCGTTCCAATGCCTTTAAATTCGCCATCAACGTAGGCTTCAAATTCAAAACCTTGAGATTCAAATTGCCTAGTACCCTCGTTAATACTCTCAACTTTCGTTATATTCTCAATCCCCACGCAAGAAATACGTGTAACTTTCCACCGCTCTTCCTTGTTGTCAAACTTCTCTCTGAAGATTCCTGACTTGTTAAAAAACACACCTTTGGTTGTTTCTTCATCAAGTCCTAAATCTTCATCTTTGCCCTCCAAGCTTGCGCCCTCTGGGACTTCAACCTCCGGTTCCAAGTCTGTGGCTAACGTTTTGTCATCTAACAAAGAAATCAAACCTCCAGCACTAAACTCATAACAAGGATTGTCTAGCATGTAGTGGTACATGCGACTTAACTCTTTGTAGCGTTTGCTCTCCGTGTTATATCTGTGTCCGTCGGATTGATGATTGGCAACAAGGTTTTTGCAAGCCTCAAGTAGTTCTTGTTCAGTTTTGCCAAAAGCAACAGTGGTAATCGCTAATTGTGTGGCTATCATCTGGAAGCCAACGTCTTTTAGCAAGTTTTCGCCGTTAGCAATAGACAAGAACGTTGGAGGAAACTCATTGTTGAATCTTGCAATAAGTTCCTCGTCTAATTTACTGCGATTACGGTTACGGTTACGGTTTACCTTTTCAGAACATGTAGTAAATAACGTTCCAAGCGAAGAATTGAATTCAGGGGTTGTTGGTTCAATCATGCCTCTGGGTGTTGACGTTATGTCATCATAAAGCTCAGGCGTCATTATCCTTGCTTCTGAAGCTGTGATTGGAACTTTAAACTTGCCGTTCGTTCGCTTTACATTTGACACCCTAAACATGCGTCCACGTCTTGAGGAATACACTCGCATGTCCATTGTATCCACCGCTAAATCCCACGCCATTTCCTTATAAATAGCAGGTAGGTTTTTAAAGCCTCGACCTGTTACTTTTGGAATGAAAACTTCCATTGGAATAGTTACGTGAAAACCTCGACCCCCTGTAGCATACAGGCTACATTGCTCTAAGCTAACCCCTCGTTCCTCAAGGGATTTTAGGAATTTTTTAAAGGGAGGAATCACATAAGCGATATCTTCAGAATCAAAGTCAAAATACAATGGTCCTCGATAACTAACTTGACTTAATTCCTCTCGTGTCATTCCCTCGCTAACCTCTTGATTCAATTCAAGGGCGGTGATAAAAGGCGGTTGTAGTTTTAGCACTTCCGCCTTGTATTTAACCTCTGAAACTTTCCACTCAGATTCAGGGGTTGACTGATAATAAAAAATCCAAGCCACGTTCAACCCCTAACTTCAAGGAAATTGATCGTGGCTTTACTTGTTCTTTCAAACATAGCAATTTCTCCACAATTGACTTAATTCTACCTCCAAAATTTTAAATGTCAACTGGAAGTAAAAATTTTTATTTACCAAACAGGGCGTCTCTCAAGTCCTCCGCATTTCTAATAACCTTGTTAACAAGCGTGTCGTTGTTGATTAGGTTTTCAGTTTGTCGAACTTGAAGCGTATTTAACGCTACCGCAATTCTCACGTTCACCCCTTGCTTTTGACCCGTCCTATGCAACCTTGCCACCGATTGATGAAAAAGTGTCAAAGTCGGAACCTCCAAAAACAAAATGTTTCGGCAAACGTCTTGCAAGCCATTAACGCCAACACCAATACTTGAAGGTTGACCAATCAAGATTTTACATTCAGGATCGTCAATAAACGTTTGAATGTTTTTGTTGTTGACAGCCACAGAGTTATCACCGAAAGCGGTTACTACGTTGTGCCTTTGCAGGTGTCGCTCAAGGCTTCGATTGGTTAAGCGATAGTTAGAGAATATCACTAATTTTTCATCACCAATTTCACTCAAGACTTGATCCAACAACTCATAGCAAGTTGATTTTGCATTTTCTTTTCCACTAAAATAATCATAATTACAAATAATTTGACCAAGCTTGTGGTATAATGCGCTTGCCGTTGTAGCATCAATCTTGCCTCCGTCCTCCAACACCAACATTTCTTCCAACGCTAGTTTTGTATACAAGGTGTAGTGTTGCTTATTCAACTCATAATAAAGTGGTGTATACGTTACCTCGGGTAACTCGTGAAGTACGTCCTGCTTTAAAATGCGAACGGAATTGATTTGCAACGCCTCGTTGAGTTCCTCAAGGTTTCGCCAACTAACAACGTTACCAAAGAAATCCCTTGAGCCTTCATATCTTCCGCAAAATACGCTGTAGTTTCGATAAAGCCCCGGTGCTGTAAACGTCATGTAAGCATAACCGTCCGTGGGCTTTGAAAGCGGTGTTCCTGTTAACAACATGGTTGATTTTCCAAGTGCAAATTCTCGAAAATAACGGTAGTTTTGACTTGAAATATTCTTGATAGCAGCCGCTTCATCAAAAATCACCGCCGTTTTATCTCCAAACACTTTATCAAATCGCTCAAAATCCGCTTTGAAAATCTGAATACCAACCAGTGTAATTAATGTACTGCCTAGGTTAATCTTTTTACGTTGTGTGGGTGTGCCTCGATATATCGTAACCTTGCCTTTCAAGTCTGGGTACGTTTCAAAGGTTTTATACCACCCGTCAATTAAGACGGGAGGCATAATCACCACCAATTTGTCCACAGCCCCTACTGCTAACTTGTAGAGAAAGGAGGCAATGGAAGTTGCGGTTTTACCTGCGCCAACGTCCAAGTAATACCCTGCGTGTGGCAAGTGGGCAAGTTTGTTTACTGTGTCCTCTTGGAACTTGTATAACTCAAATGGTAGTTGGAAATTTTCTTTTACAACCTCATAAGGCGTTGGACTCACAACGGTTTCAACGGGAGTCTGGTTCGCCATATAGTTTTTATAATGATTGTCAAAATTAACGAGCATCTTGTAATTCTCAAGTGCTACGCTTGTAACCTCTTGATTCATAGCAAACCCTTACTTGTTTTTATTTTTTAAAAGCTTAGCTAATACATCTTTATCTTGAATTAAGCTCTCAACATGTTCTTCTACATCGCCAAAGGTGTCGTAAGTTACTTCGTCGCCTTTCAAATGTAAAAAGGCAATGTCAGTTGGGGTTTTGCCTGATTCAGAATCAAACCACATACCCAATCGATCATCATACTCTAGGTCTCTGAAACCATAAGAAATTTCCATAAACTGATCAAACCAATCGTCCATGATTGGCAACAAAGGGGCTGTTTGGACCTTAAAGAATTCACATATTTGGTGCAACTCGCCGATAAAGTAGGAGGAATGAATTTCAGGGTTTTTTAGCAGAATTTCTTTTGCATACCCTAATACCTTGTTTGAACCCTCTCCTGATTGATCACGAATTACCCAAGAACCTTGTTTGAAATATACTTTAACTAACATAAATACTCCTATTGCTCAAATAAATTAATAATTAAAAATTGCTTAAATAAGTTTAAACTTCCATTCTACATTAGATACCAATCTGTACGCCCTAAAAACGCCATCATATCTCCAAAACTGGATTCAAAGCTTTCCGCTAATTTCCATTTTGGCGTTTCCTCAAGTACCTCACAAAACTCTTGAAATTCATTATCATAAAAACTACGAATGTCTTCAATCGTCCAACAAATGTCATCAATCGTGTCAGAACTACGTTCTGATGGCATGTCTCTTGTTGCTGGGTAATATGTATAATCCCCAACATCTTCCATATAAAAAGGCATAAACAAGACCTCCTGAATCAAGTTTTCATATTCACCTATCATTTTCTCTGCGTTTTCAATTGTAATATTCATTTCATTCCCCAAAAATAAAGGAGCTAAATAGCTCCTTACAACCAACAAAACTGCCCCTTAAATAAAAACTGTCAAATTTATTTTAAATAAAGCACGTAAAGTTAGCGTTTGTCAAGCTGTTCAATACTTTCTTTCGCTCTCCTGATTTTTTCTCGCTCATTTTCAGCGACGTAACTAGCAAGTGTGATTGAAAACCACGAAATAAAAATCCACAGCTCAACCCCAACCACCATTAGATTAATTATTGTCAACTTAGCTCCAAGTGATTTGTCGATTAATGAGATAAAAAAACTAAAAAAGGCAATAAAAATATGAACGCTACATAGAAAGGCAACACCATACCTAAGCCTTGCCTTCCAAAGTTCCTTTCTTGCCTCCTTAGCTCTATCGTCCAAGTTTGCGTCAGGAAAAATACTCATCTTTCATTTCCTCCAAAATTTCAATTAAGTTTGGTCCAAGCGTACACCCAAAAACATTAACTAACTCTTCGTACTCTTTTGCAAGCTCTTTTATTTTGGCTTTGTCGGTGTCTTTGTCCATGTCATCGTGCACTAAATAATAAAGGCGATCCCAAATTTTTTCTGTACACATGGGCATGTACTTGCCCGGCTTAAAAATCGCTACTTGAAAATCAAACTCAGGTTCAAATTTGTCTCCAAACTCGTCCTTACTTCTAACCGCCCCAAACTTCGCTTTGATTGCCGATCTAGCCTCTCTTACAGTCTCGTACTGTCCATGAGCATACAACGCCCAATCGTTTCTAGTCCAACAACAACCCTCAATACATAAACCCGTCCCTGTCAAGTTTTCGTGGGGCAAGGTTGTGATTTCGATTCTATCGGCATCAATGTTTTGAGGCGTGTCTTTATTTGGTCCTATGTATTTAAATTCATAAACATAGTACGTACCTTGATCATCAAGTTTAATTCTGTTTTTCATTTCGTTTTCCTTTAAGTTTAAGGTTTGAGTGCAAGGGGTTTAGTTAATAAGTAAACCCCTTGCCAAAGCTCATTCACTTACTCAATCTCAACACGCTTAAGCATTGCCTTTGCGTGCTTAACTGCTTTTTGTTTGCAATTGTAGAGTAAGCCGTTTTTAAGGTAGTGCTTATCTATATCTTCGTCTAAACCCCAAAAATGCCCGGTATAAAGTTCGGGAGTAGTTAAAGCAGGTACGTAATAAAAACGACTTTTTGGGTTATACTCGCAAATATCAAGCTCTACACCATTGCAACTGTATTTTGGGTAGAAGTCCTCTTTGACTCGATAACCGTTAACTGCCACGTCTAGGTTTTCTGTCAAAATACCCAAAACAGAATATAAGTCTACCCAACTGCCATCATCGCATTCCGCTTGAACTGTCTTGCCATCAAGCTGGGAATTAATTAATTCTCGCCACGTATATGTTCTAGACTTCTTGTTAGCCTCTAATTCAAAATCAAATTTATCCATTTTCATTCACCCAAACTAAATCTCAAAATAATCATAATCAATTACACTGAACTCATAGGGCAAGCAATCAGCTAGGCGTTTTGCGTTCACTTCCTCGCCGTCCTCGTCAAGCACTTTAACGCCCTGAATATCCCAAACCTCGTCCATGCCTTCAACCCCAAATCGCAAACTATCAGGGTCGTTTTCCTCGTAGTTAAAACTTTCGCTGTAAGTAACAGTAATGCCATCAAGAGTTGAGACTAATTTAGCTAAACCATAAATCTTGTTAACGTCTACAAACTCAATTTCATCTCCAAATAGCCGTAGTTTTGATACTTTCATTGAGCTATTAACTTCAAATCGTTGTTCACGTTCCCATTCTTCACATAAAATTAAGTTGTCAAATTCATCTAATGAAATAGTTTTCATTTTTTAATCCTCTAAAATAATTAAATAAATTAATTCAAGCTTGCAAGCTTGTTGATGTTTGAAATTTTGTTGCCATTAAACACAATGACAGCGGAAGGAAATGGAGCGGCGTTTTGATGTCCGCCAAACTTCAATCTTCCTTTCACAAAATAGATATCGCCGTGCATTGCGTAGTCATGCCACCAAACCGTATCCGTCCTTGCAGGGACTAAACAAACAATCGTTAACCCCTGCAAGCTTGTTTCATAGGCTTTTTTAAGCCACTTTGAAATTTGTCTTCCGTACGGTGGGTTTAACCAAATTACGTCCTCTTTGTTTTTCGCCCAATCTTGTGCTAATCCGTCCATTTCAGGCGTAAAATAGCGTTCACACTTGGCGTTATCAGGCAATGCGCAAACGTCTAGTGTGAAATTAAATTGCTGGTGTAATTGGTTAAAAAAATCTTGCGGTGTTTCCCACCGATCGGTTTTGCTTGAAAAATGTACGTTCATAAATTACCTTTCAAGTGTGAGAATTTGAGTAAGTAGGTTGAAATTAAAATCAAGGTCTCTTCTAATATGTCCATTTAAAATAAATACCTCCATGTCTCCTCCTCTTCGCAAGAAACAATAAGTAATTAAATAAATAAATAAACTCAAATAAGTTAAAACCGCTTGCTATTTCCTCCTATGGTTTCAAGTTGATGTAAGCCCAAGGATTGTCCTTAGGGTTGAATCGTTGTATTGGTTTTTGTTTGGGTTTTGGAAGTTTTACGGGTTTTTGTTTTGGTTGCGCTTTAGCCTTTTCCTTTCGATCATCAAACTTATACCCACGTTTAATATCAAGTCTTTTAACTCGATCGTAGATATCGCCAATGGTTCGCCCAAGCTCCATCGCCATGTCATCTATGTCTTTATAAGGGTCTGGGTAATTAATAGCTAAATACTCGTCCTCGTCCTTAGTCCAACCCCCGGTAAAGCGTAAATCTAAGGTTATCAAGTGGTTATCCTGCCAAGCGGTTAGCAAATCCAAAACCTCTTGGTAACCCAAACCGCTTGCGCTCACCAAGTCATCAAACGTTTGGAATTGAGATCGCAACCTCACCTTCCTAACTCGCTTTAATCTCTTATTCACGCTAAAATCCTCGATTGATTTGCCCTAGTGTCGGCCACTCTGCCAAGCCTCTTGGTGTGGGCGTATCAATAAAGTACATAACTCGTTCTTTAATCTGCCCATAACTTTGAGGTTTATATTTGCCATTGCCAAAATAAAATTGCTTATATAGTCGATATTCCTTAGCACTAATTTTCATTTTCAAGATCCATATGTAATTGTTTCAAAAGCTCTCAATAAATCGCTACCCCCACCGCTCAACCTATCCATGGCATTTAGTAACTCGCTGTACTCGTAAGTAATGCGCTCCAACCGCATTTCCAAATATCCTGCCTCTTTCTGCGTTTCTGTCAAAATTTTTTCAATTTTTTTGATGTCTGGATTAACGCTTTGGATTTCAGCAACAGCATCGGTTAGGTTTTCAAGGATTTGCGGGATTTGATCTAATCCAAAATCTCGATCTTTACTCTCCGCAATCCTACATAAATCAAGTGTTTCACTAACAAAGTGTTCGGACTCCTGCAAGACCTCAACCCCTAGTTCCTCGTTTTCTATCAAGTTCTCAAGTCGCTCGGTTGGCAATTGTCCATATAATTTGTAAAGTGTTTTATTGCTTTGTGTTGTACCTGTTAATGCATCAATATTCATTATAGTTACCTCTTAATGTAAAAGTGTCAATTTGTGGGCAAATAAATGCCCACAATCCATTATTTACCCAAACCATCAGTGTCAATTAAATCCGCTCTGCGGAAATAGTTCCAACCATAATTAACATATAAATGTTCATATTCGATTTGCGCCTTGCGATAATTAATATAAGAACAAACTTCGTAATAAGCTTCATCACCAAGCCTACGCTCAATAATATCCGCCAATAAATAATGAGGGTGTTCATAAGTTCCTAGGTGCAAGGTGTTGAGAATGAAATCAAGTTCTTGTTTAAAGTCTTCAAGGGTCTCGCTCTCTTTACCAAGCGTTAACTCCCAGTAATCAAAAACAACCTCTTGCTCATATTCACTTAGTTTCAAAAACTCAAAAATTAAGGGATCAAGGTCCTCTGTGTTTTCGTCTACAAATTCCTCAAACCAAGGGGAAGGTAGAAAATCTACAATTAAGTTTTCTGTGTCAAATTGATCCTTAATATAAGCCCTTAATTCAGCATAACTACCAATATTGCTTAAATCAACTCGCTTCAAGCCTTTAGGCGTTCTAATATCCATTATAAAGTCTTTCATAATTAACTCCTACAATACTCTAATATCCGATTTTCTTGCGTGCTTTAAAATAAAATCCAATACGTGTTCTTTGCCAAAAACACCTAATGCCCACGCATTTTCTTCACCACATATACCGTGATCAAATCCACAATTTTTAGGATCAATGATCCTAGAATAATCAGGGTTTTCGTAAACATATTCAAACATGCTGTATTCCTCATGCACTAACTCGCATTGCAAGTATCTTCCATTACCAAATTCAATAATAAAAAATCCTAAGTACTCGTCTACATCAGTGCAAACGAAATCTAAGTAATCAAGCCTTAATTTTGGGTATTTGTTCATTTCAAAGTGTCCTTTCTAAAAGGGTTTAAAAGGGTTTAAAAGGGTTTGCAAGGGGTATAACCCCTTGCCTCTTACTTCACCCACTCAATCAAAAACTTTCGTGGTAACTCGCTACAATCGCCCTCAGGCAATACCTTTACACACTCCTTTGTAGCGTAACTTATTTGGACGATTGGGGTTTCAAGGTAGGTGATCATTAACATCACCAACATTAACCCCAAGCCCAAAATACCCAGTAGGACTACAAGCCATTCAAGTTTTAATTTAAAAATCATTGGAATCCTCCAATGAAAACCCAAATTGCTTAACTCTTGCTTCCTTTTCGTCCTCAAGGGTTTGTAGACGGTCTATGATTAACGGAATCAACGCCTGTTTACACAACTCAAACGCATATTCACGCCCAATTAAGTTGTAACCGGTATCTAAATACCCCGATTCCCCATCTTCCAATCTATCATCGTAAATATAGTATTTATACACCTCACCATTAACATACTCAGAATATTCCGCAACTTCAAATTTTAACTGTTCAACAATTGCCTGATAATTATCAGTTTCCGGATTCCAACGAGTATAAATAACACCAAGTTTACCTGAATCCCATGGGAAATTTGGATCCCCTATATAGATAGTAATATTGGAATGTTCGTACATCGACAATGGCAACACAATAAAATTAGCCTCAATCCAATCGGTTAATGGTTGGAAATGCGCCAATTCTTCAGCCTGCCAAGCTTCAAAATCTTGAGGATCGAGATCAATTTCATGATCATAATCCTCACTTGAATAACGCTCACGAAGATCTTTGCCCAAATAAGCCCAAAATTCTTCAAGGTGTTCATGGTAGATTGTGCGCTCAACTTCTTCAGTCATTGATCGATATTTACCCGTTAATTGCAAGTCGCCAAGTGTGTATCTTCTATGCCCACACAACATCACTGATCCATAATCCATCATCTTGCGTGGGTTTTCGGGGAAATCATCATAAGCAACTTCAGCATCAAGTCCTAGTTTTTGAGCATATTTCACCAAAGAATCAAAATCCATTGTGTATAAATCAAGAGTGTTCATTAATAAATCCTTAAATAAATAAATTTGGGTTTGGGTTAGGCTTGATGTTGGTTTCATCAAGCCTTTGCAAGTGGGTTTGGGTTTGGGTTTGAATTAGTGGGCGTAGAATAAATGCCCGTCTTGATAAAATCTATCGTGCAACAAATCTTCACCTAATTTCTTAAAATCAATGTAGTGCCAAAGAAAGTTTGAAATTGTTTCGTGAAAATCAATTTCTTGTACGCAATCTTCAGCATATTCTTCCATTGAATAGTAGTACCCTATGTAGTTATCAAGGGCGTGCTCTAAGGCATATTCCAAGTCAACGTTTGCTACCTCCATATAAGCTACTACGATCTCTTGTTCCCGTTCTTCAAGTTCTGCAAGTTCCCACAAGTGTTCATCTACGAAAACCTCGCTGATAGATCTTTCGGGAATACCTTCCCAATCTTGAAACATAAGCTCAGGATCTTTTTCGTCGCTGTGTAACTCCCTGCAAGCTTCTAAGAAATCATCAAGATTGATGTAGTCCCCAAGGGTTAGCCATCTTCCTTCTGAAGTTCCGTTGTTGTATTTAGCGAAAGTAGATACATAAATTTGCATAATAATCACCTTTAAATAAATAAATGTCAATTTGAAATCAAATTAAGGTTGGAGTTGATCAAGTATGGAAGATAAACGCTCCTTCTTATCTTCCATGGGATCAAAGTAATAACTAAATCCATATTGCTGCAAGCAAGCAGTTAAGCTATTCTTTATTTGCTTTGGTGCTAAACCGTAAATGGTTGTATTTATCTTGTCTTTCAAGAATCTTTCAGCCTTGGGTGTCAAAGCTTCGTACATAATAAAACCATCTTCGGTTAGTACAAGTCTAAAGTCCTTCATAGTTTTCCTTTTAGTTTAGGTTTAAGGGTTATGGCAAGCGTGCTGTGGGGCAAGCGTGCTTGGAAAGCTGTTATGCAAGCCAAGGGGCAAGCGTGCTGTAAGGTTGTTGTAAGTTTTATTACAGAATTAGAGTGATTTTCAAATTTAAAACCATTTTGCAAGTGGGTAATGTTGCTGCTAAATATCAGAATCAAACATCAGCACAAAATCAAAATCAATTTTAAAGCCAATTTTAGGCTGTTTTGGCGGTTTTGATTGTGGTTGAGGTTAAGGTTTAGGCTCAGCCTCAAAATGCACTGTAGAGTCTATAAACGCTTTTAAGCGCACTTTGCAAGTGTTTAGCTGTTTCAAGTGGGGTTTTTCCTTTTTGCAAGGTGTTTTTAACTTTGGATTATTTGGGAAATTGAGAAATACCCACCCCCGGTAATTTAAAATCATTTTGCAAAAAAATTGAAAGATAAAAAACCATTTTCCACGACCCCCTTTTTTTTAAAAATATGGAATAATCCAAAGTACTAATAATATATATATAAATTTATATTAAATATTATTAGTATTGTTAAACCACTTGAAGCGGCTTGTATACAGCCTCTTGAGAGAGATCGAGCCAAAAATTAGTTTAAGTCTAAACCTTTTTTTCGCTTTTTCTCGTGATTTTTGACTTCAAAAACCTTGAAAATCGTGTCATAATTTGTTACACAATTTAACACTTCGTTACTTGACAAAGACTATAACTTAGTATCTAAAATCTTAAAATTTACAGTTTCAAGTCTAAAAAATAACCTGAAAATCGTTTCTAATTTCTGCTAAAAGCTCTTATTTACGTTTAATTGTTGCTAAAAGCTTTTATTTTCTCTTAACTCCGAAATTTAAGCTTTTAACATGTTGTTACCTAACTTAAGAAATTACTTTAAGTTTGATGCTACTTAAAGTAATTTCTTAAGATTGGTGCATAAGCCATTGATTCATGTTTTCCACCTTGCTTTTGATTGAATTTTGAATAAAACCCTAGTCAAAAGCGGTGATACCGGGTATGAACCATGTTTTAAATTGTGCTAAAGGTGTTAAACACTTGCTAAAGGTGCTAAATAATTGCTAGCTGCGCTAGATTCTTGCTAAAGGTGCTTAATGATTGCTTTAACCTTAATCTTAGCTTATGGTTTAGGCTTAGTCTTAGCTTATGGTTTATGCTTAGTCTTAGATTAACTTTAGTTTTAGCTTATGGTTTAGCTTAAACCTTAACTTCAGCCTTAAACCTATCCTAAACCGTTGTTTTAGGTTATGGTTTAGATTATGGTTAAGGTTATGGTTACTACCACATCACACAACCTTGCAAACCTTGCAAACCTTGCCTACATACCTATATACATAGTCGCAAAAAAAGCCCTAATTTAGGGCTTTAAAGGCGTTTAAACGCTAGATATAATACTAACCTAAGCCTATGATTAAGGCTTAGGTTAAGACTATATGTTAAAGCCTAGCTACAGCTAGGCTTTGGTTTTATCTATTACGATGAGCATCGAAGATCACTTGCTCTATTTCTTCAGCTAAGAGACTATCTAGATCTTCAATAGTTAGATAGTCTCTGCGAAAGTCAAAAGTTTTGCCTTTAAAATTATAAACTTCTCATGTCTTCACCTTAAATAAATAAATAAGTTTTTTCTAATCTAAAAACACTCATTGAATGTTTTTAGATTAGCCCCGTGCTTAACTGCACGGGGTTTAATTTTATTCTGCTAAGTCGCTTAAAGCGTTAAAACTTTGGATCAGTAAGTTAAAAGTCTTTAAGTCTCTATCATCAAGATCTTTTGCTTCAGCTTTAGCTAGATTTGACTTATAGAAAGCCAAAGCTAATTCATATAGAGACTTTTTAGGTTTCATTTCTTTCGGCATTTTCCAATCACGCAATAACTCTAGCCCTTTTAACAGCTTGTCTAGATCTTGCAAACTGCACTGTTCACCTTGCTTAACACCTGAATTTACAAGCGTAGGATACTTTTGCATTGTATCCTTATCGGTGTTTACGGATAAAAATCCCGTATGAAAAGCTAAGTAGTGTTTTAATTTATTAAGCATGTGATTGCTTAGTAAAGGCTGCTGCTTGCCATTGATGCGCCTTTCCGTCGTTGCAAGCTTTACAATCACGTTGTTAACGACTGAATTTGATCCTGTAAGCATGGCATGTTCGATCGCCATACTTAGGACGCTATGCAAGCTATTTTCGTAGCTTACAGTTTTATCGGAAAGATTGATGATGTTTTTTTCAATTGCTTGTTCAATTTTTTTGGCTTTAGTCATAATAACCACCTTTAAATAATTAAATTAATAAATAAATCAAAGTTTAGCTATTGCTAGCTAATATAAATGCACTGCAACAATGCACTTATATTAGCACCCGTGCTTGCAAGCACGGGCATTGATGCTCATAGTCTCACCTTATAAATAAATAAATAGATAGATAAATAAATAAATAAATAAATAAATAAATAAATAAATTTTAGCATTAGCTAACATAAAAACACTTTTAAAAGTATTTTTATGTAAGCTAAGCTAAGCTTAGCTTACAGTACTAAATTTTGATAGATGATCAAAATCCTAGCACCCTATGCCTTGAATAAAAAAATTTCTTTTTATTCAAGCGTTTATATAAAAATTTATATAAACGGGTAAAAATTTTTAAAGAACGCCGACATAAAAATTAGCTCTAGGTAGTGTACGCTTAAGATATATGTATACTTTGAGTTGCAAAGGTCCATGACGGTTATCTTTGCAGTGTCATATACATACAGCGCTTAAGCATCGCATCTAAGCGATCTTTATGTCGCTAGGGCTTTCCCTGTTTATTTAATTGTTAAGTTTATTATAAGCTATTAACTTTTCTTTGTCAACACTTTTTATAAACTTTTGTAGTTTTTTAACTACTATGAATAAGTAATTTTTATTCATTAAGTTTATTATAAGCTATTAACTTTTCTTTGTCAACACTTTTTATAAACTTATTTATCTTATAGCTTGCAAAGTTTATAAAGGTGTGGGCTGTGTGATACATGCAGTTGTACCAGTAACCTTATATTAGTTACATCTAAATTAGATATGACTATATAAACAAAGTGTGCCAGGGAAAATAAAAATCGCCCATACCTTCTTAAAAAAATTTTTGACTTTTTAAAACTTTTCGTTTATAATAGTAACAAATTTAATAAATAAGGTTAGAGGTTTAAATGAAAGATACATTAACGCCCACTGCAAAATTAACTTCAAAGTGGCTAAAAGAGAAAATGCACACACACCGAGTTCGAGGTGTAGACCTTGTTGAAAAGTTGAATGAGGCAGGGATAACTGCGTCTCCTGCCTACGTCTCTAACTTACGTCGATTTGGAATGTCCATTAAAAGAGCAGGTGAAATTGCTAAAGTGATGGACTGGGAAGCACCTTCTATCTTTTTATCCGAAGATAGTTCAAGCTCCACCCCCACAGAAAACTCCACCACCCGCATAACCATCTCGTCCCTTACGCCACGAGCTGGTGTTGACGTGTCAGCAAATGACAGTGAAGTAATCGACCTTGTTAGAGTATCTCGTGCTTGGTTACGTGGGCAATTCCCCAACCTTACCAACTTGCAATCCCTTGCCCTATGCAACATCGTCGGAGACTCCATGGAACCCACCTTTGATGGCGATGACACTATCTTGGTAGATTGTTCTACGAAGCAGTTTGACTTTGACGGTGTGTATGTATTTACGTATTACGACACCTTGCTAATTAAGCGTATCCAGAGGAGACCGGGCGTTGGGTATATGGTGATTTCGGATAACAGGGACTTGTATGAACCTTACAAGATTAACCTAGAGGACCTTGCAAACGTAACCGTCCACGGAAGAGTAATTGGCAAGTTTGGGTTTGACCGAATGTAACAAGCTTCCTGCTTGCAACTAACAAACACACACTTGCAAGTCTTGCCCCTGCTGACCGTGTTACCATATAAAAAAGAAAGACCTCACATAGTGAGGTCTTTAAGCTTGAGAAGAATACACCTTCTTGATGGGTGTTTAGGTGATTAGGAGATAAGTGGGGCAAGAGCGATAAGGAATGACGATAAGGAATGAAAGCTCCGCCCACGCTTGTCATTATAAGATCTTATTGGATAAATTGCAAATGAGTGTTAAAATGACAAACAATATATTTGAATTGCTTGAGCAATATGAGACAGATAAAGACGTATTTAAGCGTATTGGGTTGTCAAAGTATGCGCAAGCAAGCTTGATAAAGCACCCAGAAACTTGGCAAGTGTATGTGAATCGTCGAACGCAGTATGCGCCAGCTCACCGAAGCGATATTGCTGCACTTGACCGATGGTTTGCTGAACATTCTGGATTGTCTGTTCATCAGGTACGTTCGGTTACACGAGCAATGAAGTTGCAACCAAAACGTCCAAAGAAGGTGACGAATCGAGAGCAGGATTTAGTTGATTACTACACGTATCGTAAAAAACTTGCTGAACATTTGTACACCTTGATAAGTGGGCGTAAAGCAGTAAACGAGATTGTTCGAGAGACTGGATTAAACGAGCGTACAGTTTATCGTCGAATGATGGCGGCCGTGCAAGAAGTACGTCCACAGGTAGAAACAAAGTACGACTTGAACAACATGACGGAAGCAGGTCGTTTGGCATTAGCAGAAAAAGTGCGAGCCAACGAGCTTGATAAATGGGACGAGAAAAAATTAGCTTTACTTTCTGACGCAGAGAAAGAGGAAATTTGGAAAAAAAGATGAGCCTCAATCATAAGCGTCAACGATGAGGACGTATGAGAATAACGATTGACGAGCATCTTTTAGGGCTTGAAAATAATCAAGGTATTAACCTTGATGGCTTAGAGAACTTGACGGAAGAAGAGCTATTGGACTTGCACAATGCGGTTCTTAGCTTTCTTCCTACATCTCACTTAAATGACTTAGACCTTGAGCAAGAGCTTGTGCTTCAATTTAGACGAGCGCAACACTTGCAGGATTCGGTTTTGAATCGCCCAGATATTCCAGCGAATCAACAGGCGCAAGTACTTAACTCCGTTGCCTCCACCTTGCAACAACTTGTCAAAATGCAATCCGAGTATTACACGTTTGAGCGATTTAAAAAGATTGAAGGGTTGTTGGTTAACATGGTAAATCAATTACCTGACGAACAAGCAAGAGAGTTTATCAGAAAGTATGAGGAGGAGTTAGTTAAATAATGGACACACTAACTCGTCTCCACTTGCAACGCTTGAAGAACCAAACAATCAACAAGTTCTCGCTTGCTACCATTCCAGAGTGGATTTCACAGAATACTAGAGTCAACGGCAACCCCTTTAGTTATCAAGGTCACGAGTATCAGGAAACGATTTTGCGTGACACATCGCAGGAAGTGGTGGTCATTAAGTCGTCCCAGATGGGGATTACAGAGATTTCAATACGCTTGGCGTTGGCGTTGTGTGCGGTAATACCAAATTACACATTGATTTACACATTGCCTACAGCGTCTTTTGCCTCAAACGTAATGGGGACTCGTGTTGATCCTGTGATTACAGAATCAGAAACCTTGAAGGCGTTGGTGAGTACGCAGATTAACAATAACGAGATTAAGCAGATTGGAAGCTCGTTTTTGTACATGAAAGGTTCGGCATCGGGGAACGCTCCAATCTCAATCCCAGCCCACCATTTAATACATGATGAAATCGACTTCTCCGACCAAGGTATTATTGAACAGTATCAATCTCGCTTGACACACTCCCCTTATAAGCGCAAACACAAATTCAGTACGCCGACTGTACCCGGTTATGGAATTCACGAGGCGTTTATGCAGAGTCGGCGTTTTTATGAGTTTTTGAAGTGTAACCACTGCAACCATCAGTTTGTGCCTGACTATTATGAACACGTGACGATACCGAGTTGGGATAGAGGACTTGAGGAAATCACAAAAGCAAACTTGCATACAACGAAGTGGCGAGAGGCGTACATTCGCTGTCCAAAATGTGGAAAAGCGCCTAGCAGAGATTTAGTACATCGAGAATGGGTGCTTGAGAACCCTGATGATGACTACATTGCCGCTGGGTATTATCTCTCCCCTTTTAGTGCAACGTTTATTTCCCCTTCCGACTTGATTCAGGCGTCTACTAACTACAAACGCCGTTCTCAGTTTGTGAACTTTGCGCTGGGTAAGCCGATGATGGATAGTGAATCATCAATCACAAGAGAGGACTTGCTCAGCAACTTGATTAATAGTGTTGACGGAGTTACGGGTGTTACGGTGATGGGGGTTGACGTTGGGTCAATGAGTTACGTGACGGTGATGAAGCTATCGCCAGATGGGTTTAGATATATTATTAAAACGGCGGAAATCCCTGTCCACCAACTTGAAAAAGAGATCAACAACTTGCGAGTTAAGTATCTCCCTAGAATGATGGTGATTGATGCGCTTCCGTATACAGAAACCGTTCTTAGAATGCAACACACGAACCCTAACCTTTTTGCCGCTTTTTATGTGGAGCGAAAAACATTAGAGCTTCAGTATACGATTAGCAAGGAGGAAAATAGGGAGGAAGGCAAGATGGAGCTTAACCAAGTTAATATCAACCGCAGTAAGGCGTTTGACGTGTTAATGGACGATATCAAACTTGGTAACATCAAAAAAGTACGTGAGGACCATGACGAAACTTGGATTTCCCACTTGCAAGATATGAAGCGAGTGCAGAAATTTACTACAACCAAAGACCTAGAATACGTGTGGCAGAAAAGTGCTAAAGGAGACGATCACTTCCACCATAGCTTGCTGTATGCTGAAACGGCGGCAAGGATAGTTGGGGTATCTAGTTCAACACTTATTCTGCTTTCCTATTTGTCTACGTTTAAAGTGATGAAAGAATCTAACATTCATTACGCATGAACAATTAATTGACAAAACAACCTTGCACCAATAAAATATCCCTACCAATCATTTGATTAACATATAAGGAGTGAGTATGGCGTTGGGTAAGGAACAAGGGGAAATGTTGTGGCGAGAGCGGTTTGATAATTGGGTTGATGCTTGTCACCAAAAGCACAACTACAAATACAGTTACCCTTCAAAAGAAAGAGTTAAGGACGACAATGGAAGGTGGAAGATTGAAATTGTATGTCCTACTCACGGGTCTTTCTTTCAGGCACCAGAAAAGCACAAGTTTGGTAGAGGTTGTCCTTATTGCTCAAACAACAAGAAAAAGGAAACAGGGATTGAGTTCGCAGCTAAGCATTGGCCGGAAATTACTTGGGTTGAGGAATTTAGTGACGCTTACCAAAACAAGCGAGTAAAAGGCATTTGCCCTCACCACGGGGAATTTAATAAACTTGTTACACAGTTAAGAGGGATAGTAAAAAGTGGCAAAGGTCACGCTTGCCCTAGGTGCGCTAAGATGAAGACAGGGAGAGAGGCACGAGTTCCCGTGTCTGTTTGGTTACAAAGGATTAAGGCGAATTTTCCTGAGTATGAGGTTAATGAATCTACGATTAGGAAGGCTTCAGATAAGGTTGATGTGACTTGCCCATCTCACGGAACTTGGTATCCAGTCTTGCAAGATGTTGCTGAAGGTCATGGTTGTGGTCAATGTTGGAAGGAAAGCAAAACATCTAAAGGAGAAAAAGAACTTAGCGAGTTCATTCAGTCTTTGGGTTTGGAAGTATTCGAGAATTTCTTTTTAGAAAAACAATCCGTGTTGCACGATGGTTGGGTTAAAGATTTAGGGGAGTTTGACGTTGTTGCCCAGCGAAAGGACGGAAGTTTTGTTTTTATTGATTACCACGGAATGTATTACCACGGAGACAAAGTCAAACGAAACCCTAACGCTCATGTAGAAAAGTTAGAAAAGCTTGATAACACAGAGTTTCAGTACATTCAAGTGTTTGAAGACGAATGGAAGCTACAGAATACCAAAGTTAAGAATAGACTTGCTCACATACTAGGCGAGAGTACTTCGGTTCACTACGCAAGAAAGTTGTCGCTTGAGGTTATTCCTTGGAAGAAAGCGGAAGCATTTTACCATGCCCACCACTTGCAGGGATCGGGTACTAAGACAAGTGAGAATTACGCCTTGATGGAAGGTGACGAAGTTATCTCTTGCATGTCTTTTGCTAAACCTAGATTTGACAAAGAGGTTGACAAAGAGCTTCTTAGATTTGCAAGCAAGGGTTCTGTTGTTGGTGGATTTAGTCGCCTTTTAAAAGCGTTCAAAGCCAACAACCCCAACTGTAAAAAGTTGCTTAGCTATGCAGATAGGCGATGGTCGGAAGGTAAAATTTACAGTAGTTCTGGGTTTGAGTTTGTTGGGGTTACTAAACCAAACTATGCTTGGTACAAGAACTTGAAGAAAGTTACACGATATGACGCTCAACGACACAAACTAAATGATTTATTTTGTAAAGAGTTTCCCGATAGTTGGAGCGAATCGGATATCATGCGTTCCGAGGGCTATTGGAAGGTTTACGATGCTGGTAACTCTAAGTGGTTGTTAACAATATAAGTATTTCAACAAATAATTAACAAAACTTGACACTTTATATTTCATGTGTAATAATTAGGCAAAATAACAATAATAAGGTTAAATGCTTAATAACGTAAAGCGATTTTTCAGTTGGCGTAGCAATACTGAGGGTAAATCAGGTGTTGCATCGGGTCTACAGGTGAAATCTCAACTTTCACCTGTAGAATCCCCTACCCGCTTGAAAAAAGGGTATCAAGCCATACCCAGCTATTTACGTTCGGCTAAGCCTGACAAATCAAACAAGTTAACACTAACAGACAGAAACCTTGCCACAACGGATCTTTCTCGGACGTCACGAGGGGTGCCAACGAGAGAGCTGTTAAGAACGTTAACACATGCCTCACCAGATTTGTCAGCGGCTCGTAACGCATACTTGCGTACGGGCATTACGGGGTCATACACGGTGGTTGCCCGTAATATGGACGGGACAGTGAATCCAGAAGCGACAAGACTTGCTAACGAGTTAGCTAACCGCTTTGACGTATTGCCGGACTACTCCAACGGTTTTTCTGGAACACTGTCCATTCAGTCCGTCTCTGAATCACTTGCCAGTGAATTATTTACATACGGGGCGATGGCAGGTGAACTTGTATTAGGCAAGGATTTACTGCCTCAGCGAATTCAACCTGTGTCGGTTACTACTATTGAGTTTTACCCTGACGCTGATGGGTATTCCCCAGTTCAACGTATTGGCGACAGCGAAGTCAACCTAAACATTCCCACGTTCTTTTACATTGCTTTAGACCAAGATTTGCTAGAGGCTTATTCGAGTTCCTTGGTAGAGAGTGCAATTCAACCTACCCTTTTCTCTGAACAATTTCTATCGGATATACGCCGAGTGGTTCGCAAGGCGGTACACCCTAGAATGAAAGTGTCGATTGAT
This sequence comes from Oligella sp. HMSC09E12, assembly GCF_001808505.1. Taxonomy (NCBI): domain Bacteria; kingdom Pseudomonadati; phylum Pseudomonadota; class Betaproteobacteria; order Burkholderiales; family Alcaligenaceae; genus Oligella; species Oligella sp. HMSC09E12. The sequence goes on along the minus strand of NZ_KV793559.1, from coordinate 20,824 downwards.
GAGGAAAGCTTCCGAAAGAATATGCCGCTTGAGGCTCAAGTGTCATCGGAGGAACAGGAAAAATACTATGGCTCGGTTATTTCTGACATTGAAAGCAAAATTAACAACTTGGAGCCTGAAGACGCTCTCGTATATTTTGACACGTTAAAGATTGAGCTAGAAAACAACGGTAATATTTCATTGTCAAGTGAGTATCGCACACTTGAAGACATGGCGAACGCCAAGATGTCAACAGGGGCTAAGGTGATGCCAGCTATGCTTGGGCATAGTTCAGGCACATCTAACGTAGCTTCCACTGAAACCTTAATTTTTATGAAATCCGCCGAGGGAGCTATCCGCTCTAAATTGAATGAGTTTTACTCAAAAGTGATGACGTTGGCGGTCCGTTTGTTTGGGTTGGACGTTACGGTTGAGTTTAAGTATGCTAGCATTGACTTGCGTCCTGAATCAGAGCTTGAAGCATTTAAGTCAATGAAGCAATCTCGTATTTTGGAGCTATTGTCTTTAGGCTTGATGTCGGACGAGGAAGCAAGTATCGAGTTAACTGGTCATCTTCCGCCTACAGACTATGTACCTAAAGCTGGCACGATGTTTAAGTCCAGCAAGCCGTCTGATATTAACCCCTACAATGGCGAGACCAATGACGGGTCGGCATTTAATAAATCCTTGAAGCCAGATACGCCTACAGGTGTTAAGGGCGAGAATAAGAAAAAGAATAATCTGAAGGAATAACATGCAGAAGAATTTACTTTGGGCTGGTACAGAAGACTCGTTAGTGTCAATGATAGAACGAGTTAAAGGCGTAGCCGACTTGAAGACTTATGCCGAAGGTGCTGTAGATGTTGGAGGTTCATCTATTCTTTCCGTCCATGGAAACGTAGGTGTAATCAGTATCCGAGGATCTCTTGTTAATACGGACCTTTGGTACAACGAATTAATTGGAGCGGTTAGCTACAACCAAATTAGTAATGCTTTGGTTGAAGCTGCCGAACTTCCTGAAGTTCACAGCATTGTGTTGGATATTGACTCACCCGGCGGATATGTGAGTGGCGTTTCAGATACAGCCGACTTGATTAAATACATCGATTCATCAATTAAGCCTGTGTATGCCTATACAAGTGGGACGATGTGTTCAGGGGCATATTGGCTTGGCTCTAGTGCTCGTGAAATTTATGCGGCTCGCATTGCTAACATTGGTTCGATTGGGGTAATTACGACTTCCATTGATATTTCTAAACAGCTTGATGAAGCAGGAATTAAAGCAACTGTGATTCGAGCTGGCAAATACAAGCAAATGGGCAACATGTATGAGGAGTTGACGGAAGAAGGTAAACGCCAAATACAAGCGATGGTTGACGATGTTTACAAGATTTTTGTAGGTGATGTGGCTTCCAACCGAAATAAGAGCTACGCCTACACTGATGAATACATGGCTCAAGGGCGAGTTATGTTGTCGGAGTCTGCTAAGACTGTAGGGTTGATTGACGGCATTATGTCGTTTGACCAAGCCCTAATTAATATTTCAAAGAGAACCTTAGACAAACGTAATTTGTCGTTTGAACACACTAATAATAATTTAGGAGCAACCATGAAACAGAAGAAAAGCTTAGTGGGTGCCGTGTATCAGGATTTATTTCAGGTATCGGCAGGAAAGATCACAGCCTCTATTGATACAGGCAAGATTGAAAAAACTGTCGATACGGGAAAGATTGAAAAAACTATTGATACAGGAAAGATCACAAGACCTATTGATACAGTAAGCCTTACCTCTAAAGAACCAAAAGGTGAAACCGTTCAGGCTCAAGAAACTATGGCTGAGGAAACAGTTACGCAAGTGGGCGAAGACTTGGAGCAACCTAGCGTTGACGAGACTCAAAATAACAACCTAGTTATCCTTGATGACGGAACGGTGGTTGATGTTGAGGCACAAGAAGCAGTGAGCTTGGAATCTAATACGCAAGAGGAAGTTGAGGTTAAAGTGTCAGAAGACAAAGCTCAAGTAAATGAAAGTGTATCAGAAATGTTTAAGTTACTTTCTGCTAAGGACGACCAAATTGTCGACTTACGTATCTCACTTGAAAAAGTGAAAGCAGAGCTTGAAGAGTTCAAGGCAATGGAAGCATCTCTAAAAGAGATTATCGCTAAGTCTGCTCAAGGTATGCAAGTAGCCCTTGGACAGCCTCGTTCTGATTACTCACAATCCAGCTTGAAGTCAGTACTTGAAGCCCACGCTTCAGTTTCTGCAACCTTTAATAAGTCCTTTAAGGCTGGTCAGCGTAGTGTTACAAACGTTAACACTGACGAATCACCTAACAAGGACCAAGACAAACCTAAATCATTTAAAGATCTAACTGCCTTGCAACGAGCAAGCGCAACGGTTCTGTAAATCCACTTTAGCTAAATATGGAGAAAAATATGGCTAAATTTAAAGTAGGACCTTTGGTCCAAGAAGTAGCGGAAACTTTCCGTGTAGGCACTAAAGCTGCTCCACTTGTGGACGCAGATAAAGGAAAATTAGTAACTGTAGGCAGTGAAGGTAGCCAAGTTGTGCTAGGTGAGGCTGACGGTGAAATCTTCGGATTCTTAACTTCCGTTGAACCTTCCACTCAAGACGGCTACAAAATCGGAGGTGTAATCACCAAAGGTTATGCGCTAGTAGATACTGGCGATGTAGCGGTTGGCGAGTACGTAGTGATTGAATCTAACCCTGCCTCTGGTACTGCTGGAAAAACGAAAGTTAAAAAAGCAACAGGAACACCAAAGTACTTGTGGCAAGTTGTTGATACTGGCGTAATCCGCAAAGTATAAGCTTTCTCACGATAACAAGAATAATAAGAGGAAATAAACATGGCTCATTATATTGATGCTCAAGGCGCAAGCCAACAGGTAAAGATTGAACCTTCCATTTACTTGGAAGCAAAAGAGGCTAACGTATCCGTTGAGACCTTGATTAATAAGCGTCACCCTGTACAAGAGGGTGCTCCTTCCGCATTCCGCCAAATGGCATCTTCTTTGGGTTTATACCTTAAAGAGGACCGAGAGTTAGGAATCCGCCCTACCCTATTACAGGACGTACTTGATGGCTCTTGCATGAATGTTAGTGCCAATACTCGCAACGATGTACCAGAGTCTCGTATCCTGTTCCCTGCCACTATCTTGTCAACTATCGAAGACAAATTGGCTCGCGACTTGAATACAGCTGCTGCTGCATTTGACCGCTTAGTTGCTTCTACTGAAACCATTGAGGGTTCTGAGTTCAAGCGTGTCATCATCAATTACGACCGTCCTAGCGAATACCGTAGCCAAGTGGTTGCCCAGCTTGCACGTCCTACTAACATGACGACTCTGACTGTAAGTGAGCGTAGCCAAAGCATTCCTACCACTGCACAAGGTATTGAGTGGTCTGATAAATTTGAGCGTGCAGCAGGTTTAGATGTCATCGCACTTTCTGTTGCCCGTAAAGTTGCTGTAGAGTTAGACGCACGAGCTAACCAAAACATCTTGGCACTATTAAACGGTGACGAAGACTTAGGTATGGAGCCTTTAAATACTGTTCAACCTTACTTTACGTCTAGCCAATTTGACGCAGAGTCTAAGGACGGAATCCTTACCCAAAAAGCATGGGTTAAGTGGCTTTACCAAGGTCGCAGCTACCGCTCTATTGACTGGGTGGTTACCGATATTGACGGAGCGTTAGCGATTGAGAACCGCTTAGGTAAGCCTACTGTTCAAATTGATGATGGCACATCTCCTCGCATTAACTCTCAAGCGGTGATTGCTAACCCATTAATCCCTGCTCAAGTACAGGTATTTGTTACTGAAAATCCTGACTGGCCAGTTGGAACAATCATGGGCTTAGACAGCCGTTATGCTGTAAAACGCATTAACAGCTTGAGTGCAGACTACTCAGCTACAGCTGAAGACGTGATTAAACGTAGCAAAACAATGCGTTGGGATACAGGATCTGCCGCTTTCCGTTTATTCGACGAAGCGTTCTCAGTATTAGAGCTTAAGTAGTTTAGATAAGAGGCTTCTTCGGAAGCCTCGTTAAGGAGTACCAAATGACACAAGCACGTAAAACAGCAACTAAAGCTAAAGATGGTTTAGTAGAAGGCGTTTCTTTGGATCAGATCCGAGATGTTCCAACTGACGAAGAACACAAAGCCAAAGCAGCTCAAGAAAAGAAGAATTACGACTTATCTGATGCAGTTAAAGTTCAAACCACTTCAGGCGGAAACATGTATGACCCTGAAGGTGATCAGTGGATCACAGGCCGCTTAAACCTTGCAGCTAATACGGACTGGCTAAAGCGACAAATTGCCGCTGGAAAGATTGAATTGGTGAAGTAAATGTTGACAGACTACACAACCCACGAAGATATTCGAGCTGTCTTGGGTGTTGAAGAAGATGAAATCAACAACTCAACAATTGAATTAGATGTGTTTATCACTGGGTTGGAGTCTGATTTGCATGAACTAAATCCAACCCTTGATAGCACGTTTAAGGTGATTAAAAGCAAACAACCAGAAGATGTTACACCGCTTGAGAGGCGTGTTGTGAACCTAACAAAAGCATTTGCCACTTACAGTGTTGCCAAACAACTTGCTAATGCATTACCGATGTTTGCTCCACGGATTATTTCAGACGGAAAATCTTCGTTGACAAGGTTTTCTGGCGAGCCTTTTAAAGAGGTTATTGAGGGGATTGATTCTCAGTATAAGTTAGCAAGAAGTCGCTTGCTTGCGGTACTTGATGAATTACAATCTGAATCAAAAATAATTAGCACTCGGTCAATCCTTTTTGTTTCAAGCCCCTCTTACGACCCTGTGACAGGAGAGTAAATGAAGCTTTCAAACGTCGTTAAGTACTTTAACAATACCCCCTATTATTGCGCCTACACAGGTGATCTTATGGGGTATGGTCAGTTGGACGTTTGGGACGATTCAAAGCGAGACGGTCTTACCGTTCAGAGGCGTATATTCGAGGTTGATGTAGGGTCACCTATGCCTTCTCGTGGGGTGATTACTTTTGAGGGCGACCATTGGCTCGTAGGTTTTCTTAACAAAGACTTGTTCCAAGGTAGAGTTCACCGTGAGAAATACGTCTTACATCAAGCGGAAGAAGAAGTTGACTATCGAAGCATCAAGGAACATCTTGAAGACGCTGAGGGAGTTGGCATCTTTGCGGCAAGAGTTTGGATTAAGACAACGTCGCAAGTTGAGATTAGCAGTGAAAAGTTCAACCAAATGCAGGTATTTACATCACGTTCTGAGCCTGTCGAGGTTGGCGATGTGTTTACTTTCTCGTCAAAACAATACATCGTGACAGAGGTCTACCCCTCCACCGCCGGACACCAAGTGTCAATATGTGAAGAACTTGATAAAGGCGCATTAGAAGTTGGGGTTGTTTCAGATGAGGTTTATGACCCTATTACTGAGACGATGCAGACTACAGATAAACCTATAAAAGTGTTTAAGTTGCGTTGGCAATCTCACTTTGACTATTTAAGTCTTGCTACTCCTAACTTTGAGCGTGGAGATATACAAGGAGCGACCTTAACCCAACTTGAGACGGGCACTGTATTGACGCTGTCTAATGTTCGATGGAGGGTTAATCACGTACAGCAACGAGAAGGGGTTTATTTCCACCACTTGCGGAGAGCGTAACATGATTAAACTAAAAGCAGCAAACTTGCGTAAGTTTGAACATGAGATGAACAAGTGGATTAAGGAATCCGAGCTTGAGGCGACTGAGGTCGCTAGAGGGTTAGCTGTAACAGGGTTTAATCAAATTCTTGAGCGATCTGCACAGCGTTCAGGGGATTTCGCAGCTAACTGGCAGTTTAGTATCAATGCGGTTAATTATACTTTTAAGAACCTAAAGTTATTGCCTGAAGGTGCAAGCCCCGATGATTGGTTTATTATGGGCGATAAACCAGCTATCAACTACGCCAAACAGAATAATAAAGGTCGAGATAGAGGGTATAAGCTTGGCGATACATTTTATGTTTCTAACTCTGCAACAAATGCAGGTAATGACTACGCTGTTTGGATTGAAGAAGGGTCTATTAACTTTCGTGAAGGAAACTTGGGTATGCCTGTGGCATCAGCAATGATTTATATTGGATCGTTGTATGGTCATATTGGGAAAGTGCAAGTTCAACAGTTAATAGCGGAGAGGTTGTAAATGGTATTTGGTGATGTAGATGCAAGAAACGAGCTTGTGAAAGCCATTGTGGCTTTGTGGAAGAATTCCCCATTTAAAGATGTTTCTATTTACCATGAGAACGGTCCTACCCCAAACCTTGACCAACTATCTTATTTTGTTTCTTACGAAATACAGATGGTAACTTCAAAGCAGATGACGCTTGGTGAAAAACCAATTGACAGAACATCAGGGTTTGTACAGTTTTACTTTGCTGGTAAAGCAGGTACAGGAACACTTAAGTTGCTTACCATGCGAGATTTCGTAAAGCAAGCACTAAAAGCTAAAGTATTTAAATCGCTGAAAACAACAATCCCTAGTCCGGGACGAAGTGATAAAGATAGAGGTTGGCATATTGAAACCTTAATTGTTCCTTTCTATTTCGATGGAATGCCAATTGCTATGAATCACTCAGACGAAACACCTTGATAACCACTTTAAAATAGGATAAAATTGACACATTAAATATAATTTGTCAAATAATAAGCCTAAACTATAACCATAATAAAGGGCAAACAAATGACCGCTACAGCATCTAGTAATCTCGCACGCTTGCGAGTAATTGAAGAAGAAACCTTTGGGGTAATTCCTTCCGCAGGTTCTTCTAAAGATTTACGATTCACAGGAGAATCCCTTAACTTTTCCCTGCAAACAGAAGAATCTCAAGAGATTCGGGCTGACCGTTTAACCGCAGACTTAATTCAAGTGGGAGCTGAAGCCTCTGGAGACGTTCAGTTTGAATTGTCTTACGGAACGTTTGACGACTTAATGGCAGCCGCTTTAGGTGGCGAATGGAAGACCAACGAGTTGACCACAGGTTTAAACGTTAAAACCTTTACAATTGAGCAAGGGTTTACGGATATTAAACAATACATTACCTATACAGGAATGGCAGTTAGTAGTATGAACCTTGAGTTTGCTATTGACTCGCTTTTAACTGGTTCTTTTGGGTTCTTAGGAAAAGACGCAAAACGCACTGAAACAACTACTGTCCCTGCGGCCGCTGAGGTTCCAATGACTGAGGTAATGAACTCCGCAGCCAACTTTGCCAACTTGACAGTTGCAGGTCAAGAATACCCTTGTGGAATTAGCTCTATCACTTTAAATGTTGAGAGTGGTGTACGTGCCCGTAAAGGTCTTGGACACTTAGGAGCTTGTTCTATTCAACCGGGTAAATTCAACATCACGGGGGATTTAAGCGTTTACTTCTCTGATGGTACGGTTTATGACAAGTACATCAAGAATGAGGCATTCTCATTATCTTGGACAGTAGCTGATGCCGCAGGAAATAAGTATGAGTTCACCCTACCTCATATCAAAATCACAGAGTCTTCAGTTAACGCTGAGGGACTTGACAATGACGTTGCATTAAGTATTAGTTTTAGTGCTTTAGTTGACCCTGTAACTAAAAAGGCAATTACGATTAAACGTACCAACGCTTAAATATGGCAAGCCTTAGTAAGCTAGGGCTTTACGAGAGGATATATGTTAGATTTATTTAAAGAATTTGCTGTAAACCTAGACGCAGAAGTAAACGGACGTTGGGTTGACTTTATGGGTGTTAAGTTTTTGATTGCCCGTATTAATAACACTGAATACAATAAGCAAGTTGTTGAGTTATTAAACCGCCACAAGGACGATAAACTAGAGGACGATCCTCAGCTATTTAATAACGAGTTAGCTCGCATTATGTCTAAGACAATCTTGTTAGGTTGGGAGGGCAAAGTTGGCTTTAAAGGTAAAGAGTTGCAGTATTCTCACGAGAACGCCTATAAGCTATTATCTGATCCTGCTATGCGAGATTTCCGAGACTTTATTAGCGAGGAAGCGAGTAAAGCTGAAGCTTATAAGTTAAAGCTTGAGGACGAACAAGAAAAAAACTAACTGAGGTTCTTAGTTGGGAACTGACTTGGGGGGACACAGTCCCTGCCATGATAGCATTAGAGAAGCAAACAGGGAAACCTAACCCACGTCTTGCTTCTCGACCAAAACTAAGAGCCGAGTTAACCCCCTACTTTCAAGCGTTTAACTCGCTTAGTAGAGCAAGACAATTTACAGATTCAAGCATACTTCCGTTACAGATAACGGAGATAGAAGCCTACTTGAGGATATTAGGTGTACCACAAGGTCAAGCACAGCTTAGGTGGCTCAGGTTTATACAAGCCATGGACGGGGTACACATGAAATGGTACTCAGATAGGCAAAGTAGAAAGACCAAGAACAAATAAATAATAAGGTCACCTATGGCAGATGCAGGAAGCACCTTAATTTTTCAGGTGCAAACAAAACAGGCAGTAGAAAACGTTAATACGTTAAAAGCTGCTCTTAGTTCTCTACAAAAAGAAGCCGCTACATTAAATGCGGCTCTTGGCGTATCTAAAACCACGCAATCCATTGACAAAGCTGCCTCCTCATTTATTCAGTTGGGTGCAGTCACCAAGCACGTAGATAGTGCTACATCTTCAATTAATCACATTGGGAAAGCAGCAGATAAAGCTAAAAACGTCATTGTTCGGTTTAACCGAAGCTTAAATGGAGTGAGTCTTGGAACTAAAGAACTATTAGACGGTAGCGCAACTAATGGGAAGAAGTTCCTCAATACGTGGAACAGTGTACTGAAAGACGCTTCAGTCCAAGAGGTTATTAGAGCCAAAGAGCAAGAGGTATTTAATCAGAAGATTCAGCAAGAACGCTTGAAACAAGCTGTTCAAAGCAACAAGCAACGCTTAAAAGACGACAAAACACTTGCCAACTTAAGAGCAAAACAAGCGAGAGCTGATTCTAAACATGCGTTTGAGGAGATGCTTCGTCTTGAAAGTCTTAAAGTTAAGCAATCTGAAGCTTCAAATAAACAGCTCCTAAAAGATCAAGAACGACTAGCACAAGCTGAACGCTTGAGAAATAGAGAGCGAATCAAAGACGTATTTAAAACTCAAGACTTCCTTGAAAGACAAGAAGTAAAGCGTCAAAAACGTAGAGAAGCAAATCGTGATAAAAACTTACGTTTTATCCGAGCCGACGCTGACGCACAGTTAAAAATATTGGAGGAAGTTGAGTATCGACGCTCTCAAGGTCAAAGCAGAGCTTCTTTAGCTAGACGTTTCGGTAGTCAAGCAGTTGTAGATAATACAGCTCAAAATGTTGCAAATCTAAGAAAAGCTTCAAGAGATTCACAGCTTGCTAAGGACGAGCAGAGAGTGCTTGCCTCTCGTGAAAAAGCAATGGCTAAAAGCCTTAGCCGAGAGCATCTAGCAAGTCTTCAAGATCGTCATCGGAACAATCTTTTAAAGGAAGAAATACAACTAAGAAAAGAACGTACCAGAGCTTACTTAGCGTATGAAAAAGAGCTTGAACGAGCAAGAATAAAGCGCAATCAAACAGATAAAAGGATTGCTGACACCCGAGTTTCTCAAGCAACGAAAAACGCTCGGTATGATCTTTTAACGCCTGAAGGAAAGCTCAGAAAAATACAAGAAGCTCACGAGATGGCTAACCGAGGGGTTCGCTCCTCCTTAATTGCTCGTGCAGTAGGTTCACAAGCTTTCATAGATAGTCAAACACCTAGAGCGATTCAAGACCTATATAGAGCTTTAGAAAACACAAACGCAGCCTCCAACAGAGCTTCTGAAGGAATGCGAAAGTTTGGCACGCTTTCTAATGATGCTCACGGATTTGTCAGAGGTTTGTCAGGTGCCTTGAACCAATTGTGGATGACTTATGGCGCATTAGCTCCGTTGTTGACTGGTGCGGCTATCGGGTCAATCGCTAGAAGTACATTTAACGTTGGTAAAGACCTTGAGTATCGTTTGAAGTTTGTTGAGGCTTTAGGTAATGCACCTATTAAAGTAGACCAAATCATGCCAGCGGTGATGGGGTCTATGAAAACGCCTTTAGAGGCAGCGGAAGCATTACAAGCCTTAGCACAAGCAGGATTCACATCAAAGCAATCCCTTGAAGCCTTACAGGCTACCATGCAGTTGTCTACGCTTGGTGAACTTGGCATGACAGAAGCAGCGATTGCGATGACAGGTACAATCTCCGCCTTTGGTTTATCTGCGCAAGAAGCATCTAAAGTGGGTGATGTATTTGCTAAAGCAGCGGCATCATCTAATACGTCCGTAGAGCAGATTAGCCAGTCAATGCGGCAAGCTTCAACCGCCGCTGCACAATACGGCATCTCAGTAGAAGAAGCCTCCGCCGCCCTTGCTGTTATGGCAAAACGTAATATTACAGGTTCGATGGCTGGTACGTCCTACCGTAATATGTTGAAAGAGCTTTATACGCCGATTGCCAGAGGAGCTAAGGCGATGAAGACGCTTGGGTTATCTGCTTATGATACAGAAGGTAACATGAAGGGTCTGACGCAAATTCTGCAAGAGTTAGATTTGCGCTTGGCTGGGTTAACTGAACAATCAAGAAACGAAGCCCTTGAAGCTATTTTCGGAGAGCGAGGCGGACGGGCTATTCGTCCAATCCTTGATGACTTAGACGCTTACGTGGACATGATCAAGGAGATGGAGGGTTCCATTGGATTCCTTGAAGAAGCTAGTGCCAAGCTTTTAAATACGACCGAAGGTAGAATTAACATTTTCCAGTCTACCTTGCAGCAGTCTTTTGCTAAGGCGTTCGCAGGTGTTCAAAAAGATGTAAACGCAGTCATCAGTGAGCTAACAAAACTAGTCCGATCCGAAGGATTTATTTCAACAATTGAGTTAATCACAAGGTCTTTTGCGTCACTTGCAACGACTTTGATGGACAATAAAACACTCATCAGAAACGCCATCATTGCATGGGGTTCACTAAAGCTTACCGTAACAGCGTTATCCTCTTTACAGAATGCCGCTAACGCTGTATCCAAGGCAGGACTTGCAATAGAAGAACAGCGAAATAGAAAGTCTATCGAACTGCGAGAGAACAAAATGTTAGAAGCGGCGGCTCGCAATCGAAATACGGCTAGCATTATCGCTGAGACAAATGCTCAACGTTCTTCTGCTTTGGCTGATAGATTCCCTAGTGCCAAACGAGGATTGGACGGAGGAGTAGGTAAAAATTCTTCAAAACAAACGGCAGCTAATGTTGGAATGTTATCTGCTGCCACTGCGGCTGTTGCTTCTTCTGCTCAAACAGCAAGTAAAGGGTTGGGCTTAGTGGTAGGTGCTGCTAGTCGTTTATTACCTGTTGTTTCGTTGTTGTCTCTTGGTTACATGGGCGTGTCTTGGGCAATGGAGACCTTTGGTTCTAAGACTGACGAAAGTACTAGAGCACTAGAGAATCAAAATGCGTTTGTTGAGGACTTAATTGAGCGTCTAAAAGAGCGCAACAGATATCTATCAGAATCAAACACGGCTTCGTTCTTGCAAGAAGAACAAGCACAGTTAAATCAACTTGAAACTCTCACACAACTTAAGTTTGAAGTTGAGGCGATTGAGGAAGCTCAAAAGAACCTTGGCAGTTTCATTGACAGCAACAATGATAAATATCAAGAAGCGGTACAAATTGTTGGCACTCAAGATGAAATATCTAACCGATTGATTGATACGCTAGCAGGTATTAATACTGGGATAACTGCTAATAATGAAAAGCAGAAGTTCTTCAAAGAAACGGGTCAGCAAACAGAAGAAGTAATTCACGGACAAAATATAGCGTTAGAGTATCAAGATCAATTAAACGACTTAAGAGCCTCTAAAGCAAATCAAATTCTAGCCATTGAACAACAAATTGCTCAGGTGATGGCACGTAATGAGGCAGCCGCACTTCGTCGAGCATCTTCCTCTGTTGTAGGCGGTTTTGAATCCCTTGCCAACCAAGCGAGATCTTCAAGTGCTAAAGCTGAAGCTTTAAGAAATCATGGAAAGGTTGAGGAAGCCAAACGCCTAGAGAAAATGGCGGCTAAAGAATCTGTTTATCGCAATACAACTGAGACTTTAAACGCCAAGTACATGTCTTTTTCTCTAGCCCTTGACAACGCCATTAAATCGGGTGATACAGAAGCCGCTAGTAGAATTAAAAAAGCAACCGAAGAAGCACAGCGACGAGATGAAGTATTACTTGAAGAAGCTCGATTATATGAGAACTCCTTGAAAGAAACGGTGGACTTTGGAAACACTAAAGGAGGTGGTGGGGGTTCTGGTAAGGGAGCAAGAACTCCACGATACAAACCCACGCAAGATGAAAGATCGTATGACCGCATCGTTCGCTCAGCTAACGATATGCGACTCAAGACTGATGCCCACCTTGGCTCTGCTTATCGTCAAACCCTTGAGCATCAATCAAAACTTCTTGACGATGTTAGCAAGAAATACATGTCTGAAAAGGATATTTATGTACTTGAGTACAGAAATAGAATTGAAGATGAGTACAACAAATTAATTAAAGATCGTCAAACCAAAATTGAAGAACTTGAGGCTGTTGTAAGAGAAGGTGCAGGAGGATCTTCAGATTATACAAAAACTCAAGTGGAAGATGCTAAGGCTCAGATATTAAGCCTTAAGGAAAACATCGACTTAGTTGAATCACATAAAGTGAAGGCTTCCGCTCTTGCCGCTCAATTTGCTGATAACGAGTACACAAAGCAGTCGGGCGCACTTTCAAGATTGAGAGAAGAACATTCAAAGTTACAAACTGATATGGACAAAACATGGTACACCGTTACTGATGCCATGATTAGCCACTGGGATAGAGCGGTTGATTCCTTAGCTAATTTTGTAGCAACAGGCGAGATGAACATCAAGCAATTTACTGCAAACACGCTTGCAGAGTTGTCAAAGATGGCGTTTAAGATTGCTGCTAACCGAATCTTACACTCTATTATTGGCATGGTGTTTGGAAGCGGAGGCGGAGGTGGAGGTTTTCAAGGTGGCTGGGGAGGTTCAAGCCTAGGTAGTTTACCTATTAACTTCGCTAAAGGAGGTGCTTTCGATGGAGGATCAAGATTAACAAGGTTTGCTAGTGGAGGTGTTTTTACAAACTCCATTGCAAGACGTTCACATGTAGCACCAATGGCAATGTTTGGGGAAGCAGGACCAGAAGCCATCATGCCCCTAACTCGAATGCCCGGTGGCGACTTGGGTATTAGAGCAATTCCAACTGGGGCACCAGATGGAGGCGCAAGTGTCAACAACGTGTCCGTTGTTACGAACGTCGTTGTTAACAGCGATGGCTCGGTAACAAGTGAAACATCAACAGGAAGTGGTGACGCCATGTACAAACAACTGGGGGATATGATTACCAACCAGACCAAAGCTATTATCGTAAAAGAGATTGGACAAGGTGGGTTGATTAGACGAGCTATTCAGGAGCGATAATGGATTACTTCGAAGAAATTGTGGACGTTGGAGCTTCTCAATCCTTGCTGTTTGCAACCAGCAGTGTGAAATTTGGAGACGGATACTCTCAAGTTGCAGAGCTGGGATTAAAACCAACACAGCAATCATGGAATATATCCATGACTGATACCAAAGCTAGGACTCATCAAGCGTTGAGGTTTTTTAATGATCACCGAGGGGTTAAACCTTTTTACTGGGTTAACCCTTTTGGGGAGACACTAAAGGTAACTGTAGATAATGTACGTTTAACTGGTCCTGACGAAGGAGGCATTTATGTCCTAGAAGCTACATTTACGGAGGAGGTTTAATGCAAACTTTTCAAACGGTGATTGATTTTAACCCAGAGGTTGAATTCGCTTATAATGACTTAAGCCAAAGTTTTTCTGACAAAACAGCTAAAGTAACTATTCAAACAGGCATTAATGCCGTCTCTCAACGATGGAATATTACAGTCTCTGGGCGGATTTCCAAAGTAAAAGAGGCTCAAAACTTTGTTCTAAGCCACCTTGGAAGTCGCCGTTTTAGGTGGAGAACCCCCGTAGGCGAAGATCTTTATTTCAGATGCATAGAATCCACACTTAACTTTCATTCTCCTGTTACTGCCAAGTTATCACTTGTACTTGAGCAAGTGTTTGTTCCTTAGAAATAATCAATAATTGCCTTTGATAGCTTAATTGACAATTTTTTTGATTGAGGGTATACTACGAGTATTCATTAATAATAAGAATAATAAAAATGACAATTAACTCTCAGGCTCAACTTCTTGAACCGGGCGCAGAAATTGAACTATACGAATTAGACGCTACTGGTATTGGTGGCGAGATCTTACGTTTCCACGGTTATTTGTCAACTAAGTCTATTTGGTGGCAAGGTAAAGAGTATAGAGCGTGGCCGATTCAAGCAGAGGGTTTTGGTTTGTCAGGAGAGGGTCAACAACCCACTCCTACACTTTCCGTGGCTAACTTAGACCAGTCTCTCTCCCCTCTCCTAGCATTTCTTGATGACCTTGTAGGAGCTAAAGTTACCAGATATAAAACCCTTGGAAAGTTTTTGGACGCTAAAAACTTTCCAAACGGTAACCCTCATGCCGATCCTACAGAGCAGTTTAGACCCGAGATTTATTATGTTTATCAAAAGAAAGGAGAGGACCATCAAGCGATTGAATTGTCTTTGCGTACAACCCTTGACTTAGACGGGGTTTTTCTTCCACAGCGACAAGTAACTTCAAATCTTTGTTCTTGGGTGATGATTGGCGGTTACCGAGGACCTTATTGTGGGTATACAGGTTCTGTATTTACTAATGAACGAGGTGAACGAATCTCTAACCCTAATCAAGACACTTGCGATGGCAAATTATCCACTTGCAGATTAAAGCACGGGCTTAAAGCCAACTTGCCCTACGGAGGATTTCCTGCGGCTTCCCTAGTGAGGACTTAATATGCGTAAAAAAACAATTGAGGATATCAAGCAACACGCATTAGAAGCTTACCCGAAGGAAGCTTGCGGACTTATTGTCAAGGACGGTCGCAAAGAGCTTTACATTCCCCTTGAAAATACATCAGAAAACCCTGAAGAACATTTTAGAATTTGCCCTGAAGCGTACGCTGAAGTTGAAGAAAAATATCAAGTGATGGCTATATTTCATAGTCACCCAGAGGCAACGTCTAAACCTAGTGAAGCGGATCGGGTTCTATGTGAAGGTACACAGCTTCCTTGGGTTATTGTAGGTCTTTACAAAGACAATGTGACAGGGGAAATGGTTGTTTTAGATCCCTTTCAATTTTTACCTGAAGGCTACGAAGCCCCCCTTGAAGGACGTATTTTTCACCATGGTGTATTAGATTGTTATTCTCTTATTCGAGATTATTACCGTCAAAAGCTTGGCATTGAAATCATGGATTTTGAGCGCAAGGACAATTGGTGGGAAGACCCTAACGCAAGTAGCATGTACGAAGACCATTTTGAAGAAGCTGGATTTGTCAAAGTTACTGATGGATCCCTTAAAGAGCATGATGTAATCATTATGGAAATATGTTCTTCCGCAGGTCCAAACCACGCCGCCATTTATCTAGGGGATAACTTAATGCTCCATCACATGGCAGCTCAACCGTCCACTAAAGCTGTGTATGGGGGCTCATGGCAATATGCCACACGGTTTGTCGTGAGATATAAGGATTTTATAGATGAGTAAATTACGTACAGTGCGTCTTTACGGGTACTTGGGTTCTAAGTATGGTCGAGTTCATCAACTATATGTGGACAATACAGCGGAAGCTATTCGTGCATTATGCACCCAGCTTGAAGGTTTTTTTGAAGACTTGAGGGATAGTGAGGAAAAAGGTATTGGATTTGCGACGTTTGTTGGCAAGCAAAACCTTGAAAAAGACGACTTAGAGAACCCTGTCGGTGATGAAGATATTCGCATTGCACCTGTCATTCTTGGTTCTAAGAGGGGTGGGATCTTTAGTGTGATTTTAGGTGTGGTGTTAATTGCCGCTTCCTTTATTGTTCCTGGGGCTGGGGCTTTCACAGTACTTGGGTTTGCTGCTAATGGTACGTTATTTATGATGGGGGCTTCCCTACTTTTAGGTGGTATTGCCCAAATGCTTGCCCCTCAACCAAAACTTGATATTGACGAGCAAGCGGTGTCACCTAATAAATCATTCAACGGTCCTGTCAATACAACAGCTAATGGAGGGATCGTTCCATTAGCAATCGGTAAAGTAATGTGTGGGTCTGCGGTTATTTCAGCTTCCATACGTGCTGCTCAATTAGCCAATAAGTAAATAACTGTTTGAAGTTTAAGAAGTGCAGGGTTAAATGAACAACAATAATAAAAACCTTAACAAAGTTCAAGCTATTGAAGGTTACGGCGGAAAAAGCAAATCCAAGTCAAGAACGCCAAGAGAAGCTAAGGATACTCTTTTTAGTGAAGAATATGCCCGAATTATTGATTTAATTTCTGAAGGAGAAATTAAAGGGTTAGTTAATGGCTTGAAGTCCATTTATTTGGACGAAACGCCTTTACAAAACAAAGACGGGTCATTTAACTTTGAAGACGTAACTGTTTCCACACGACTTGGGACGCAAGCCCAAGAACCGATCAAAGATTTCCCTGCCTCTGAGAACGAAATTACACTTAACTTGCAAGTTAAGTACGGACAACCTGTTGTTAGAACTTTTACAAATGAAGACCTAACTTCTTTAGTTGTCAGAGTGTCTACGCCTGCATTGATGAACACCAATAAATCAAACGGCGACATTAATGGACACTCAATTCCTTTTAATATTGAGTTAAAGACGGACGATGGGCTTTTCCGTGTTGTTCACAGTGATTCCTTTAAGGGAAAGACTTCGGCTAAATATTCTCGCTCAATTGAGATTAGTTTACCAAGGAACGAAAAATCTTGGACGGTTCGCATTAACCGCTTGAGTAAGGACGCAACAACTACTAATATTCAAGACAAGTTTTATGTTGATGCTATTACAGAAGTTATTGACGCTAACCTATCCTACCCTAACAGTGCCCTTGTAGGTATCCACGTTCTTGCTGAACAATTCCCCTCAATACCTAAACGTGGGTATGAGATTTACGGGATTAAAGTAAAAATACCTAGTAACTATAATCCTTATACAAGGATTTATTCTGGTGCTTGGGACGGGTCATTTAAAATTGATTGGACGGATAACCCAGCGTGGATTTTCTACGCCTTAGCCACCCATCCTCTTTATGGTCTAGGACAAAGAATCAAAGAACCTCAACTTGACAAGTGGGGGCTTTACCAAATTGCAAGGCATTGCGACCAAATGGTGCCAAATGGTAAAGGAGGTACAGAGCCTCGGTTTACTATTAACACGTACATTCAAAATAGAACGCAAGCCTATGAGTTACTTCAAAACATTGCGTCCGTGTTTAGAGGTATGGTGTACTATGCCGCTGGTTCTGTATTCGCTGCGTCCGATCGCCCTTCCATCGAATCCCCTTACATTTTCTCTCCTTCCAACGTCGTTGACGGAAAATTTATTTATGAGGGAACACCAAGAAGTAATCGTTATTCTGTGGCGGTAGTTGGTTGGAACGATCCTGATGACATGTACCGTCAAAAGTACGAGTACGTGGAAGACCGTAAAGCTATGTTGCGATATGGTTACGTACCCACCGAATTCAATGCCTTTGGCTGTACATCTCAAGGTCAAGCACAGAGAGCTGGACGATGGGCGTTATTAACGTCAAACCTTGAAACACAGGTAGTTACGTTTACGGTTGGATTGGAAGCTTTAAAGGTAATCCCCGGCAGTATTTGTGCAATTCAAGACCCTAGTAAGTCCAATATGGAAAAAGTGTCTGGTCGAATTGCTTCTAGTTCACGTACTACGGTTACTGTGGATAGAGACCTTAACCCTTCCGTACGTGTTGGACACAAACTACTTGTTACACTTCCTAGTGGAGTAACTGAAGAAAGAACGATTTCAAACATTAATGAACGTACCCTTACCGTTGGACGGGCGTTTTCAGTACCCCCACAACAAGAAGGTCAGTGGGCGATTGAAACAAACATTAAGTTGCCATTGTACCGTGTTCTTTCTGTGGTTGATAAAGGAGACTTGCAATACGAGATCCGAGCAACACAGCATGAACCGTCTAAATATGATGCGATTGAGTCAAAGACTCGCATTGACCCTAGACCAACCGTAAACTGGGGTGTTCATGGAGCGACCCCTAAATCCCCCTCAGAACTTGATATCAGAGCCTCAGCGCAAGGCATCGAGGGTCAAGCATCAATTGTTGTTGGTGAAATTACTTGGTCTAGTGAGGTTGCAAGGCACGAAGTACGTTACCGTGTTGACGATGGAGTGTGGGTAAAACAATTTGTTGTAGGAACGTCCCTTGAAATACCTAACTTTAAGTTTGGCACATACACCGTTGAAGTAACAGCGGTTAATATTCAAGGGTTAAGATCAACAACGTCAACTTTGACTAAAAGTGTCACTGGTGTTGAGTTTGCACTCAGCACCCCAACAGGCTTGCGACTTGAAGGTGCTTACACATCAAGTTGGTTAAAAGTTGTTTGGAATGCAGTTAGAGGGGCTACCAGTTACACCGTTAGATTGTCATCACTTGGTGTTGTTAGACGTACCGTGGTTGTAGGTAATACGTTGCGTTATGACTATAGTGCGGCGGACATGAAAGACGACGGAGGACCGTGGCGACACGTTACGGTTGAAGTCATGGCAAATGGTCCTTTTAGTGCCAAGTCGGATTGGGCAAGTCTTGCTGTAAGTAATCCTCAAATTGGACCTTTACAAGGGATTGAGGTATTGCCTAATACTCGCTCCATTGTCTTTAACTGTATTAAACCTTCAGAATCCGATTTCGCTGGTTATTTGTATTGGATTAGTGATGATCCAAACTTCAAGCCAAACGAAAGTAATGCGACAAATGACGCTGACTTTAACCAGATTTTCTTTGAGCTTTATAAAGGCAAACCCTTAGAGCAAAAAGACTACTATATTTGGGCAGCTGGGTACGATACGTTTGGTAAAGATAGCTTAAACATTAGCCCGTCTTACAAGGTTAGACCACTTGTCTTAAAGCTTGATCCTCAATCAATCGCTGAGGATATGATTAAGGACGGGGCGTTTACTATCACAAAGTTTGCGGATAGTATTAAGCCACCAGTGGTGGTTGACAAACTTCCAACTGACGCCAAAGAAAACGACCAAGCGATACATGCGAGCACAGGTAAACTCTACCGCTATATTGGTGGCGTGTGGAAGCCTGTAATCCAAGAAGTGGGCGATATCGACAGCTTACCTGCTGATAAGATTGACGGCACCTTGGAATTAAGTCAGGTTCCTGCTATCCCGACGACGAAGCTGACTGGACAGGTGCAAGCTAATCAAATTGCTGCGAACGCAGTGGGGGCTAACCACATCGCTGCAAATGCTATCGATGCAGGGCACGTTAAGGCTCGATCTTTAACGGGCGATAAGCTTGTAGCTAACAGTGTGACAGCAAACGAATTGGCGGCAAACAGCGTTACTGTCGGCAAAATCGCAGCAGGCGCAGTGGGCGCTGACCAGATTTCTGCTGGTGCGATTACATCAGAGAAGATGACGATTAGAGGGCACAATTTAATACCTAACAGCGATTTCTCAATGGGTGACTTTACTGATTGGAGTGTGTGGACTGGAAATGTTCAGATTGTCAAGGTAAAAGATGTTGTGCCTCCGTCAGACACCAGAGCAATTAATTCCCCTTCTCAATTCGTCGCATATCTTGTACACTCTGCTGAAGCAAAGGAACAAGCAACAGGTATGTTTGCCTTTAGCCGTAGCTACACAAAATCTGATGCAAAGGAGATTCCTGTCAAAGCAGGAGAAACATATTATTTTTCCGTGGATCTTACCAGAGGTGGAACAGGAAAACCCTGAATCAGCCTTTTATGTTTACGTGTACTTCTTTGACAAAGACAACAACAATTTAAGGAGATATACTGCAATTGGAGGTGTGCCGATCACTTCTCTTCCTTATAAATGGGTTACTAGAGAAGGTAAAGTAGTTGTTCCTTCCGGAGCAGCAAGGATGAGTATTTATTTTTATTACTATTCCCCTGCCTCCGACAATACAGGTTCAGCGTTGTTTTTTACCAATCCCAGATGTATTCGCATGATGGACTCCTCACTCATCGTCGATGGATCAATCAAAACCCAACACATGACTGCTAACTCAATTCATGGTGACCGAATCGCTGCAAACACTCTGAATGGTGACCGTGTGATTGCAAATACGCTTCATGGGAATAGGTTAATTGCTAATACCATTCATGGTAACAGGATTCAAGCAAATACAATCACAGCAGACAGACT
Organism: Oligella sp. HMSC09E12; assembly: GCF_001808505.1. Lineage (NCBI taxonomy): Bacteria > Pseudomonadati > Pseudomonadota > Betaproteobacteria > Burkholderiales > Alcaligenaceae > Oligella > Oligella sp. HMSC09E12. Next base: position 425 of record NZ_KV793559.1, on the reverse strand, counting down.
TGCTGCTAACACGATCACAGCCACATCCGGTAAGATTGCTAATGCAGCTATAACAAACGCCATGATTGCTAATGGTGCGATTACGGAAGCAAAGATCGGTAACGCAGCGATTACTAGTGCAAAGATTGCTAATGCTGCCATATCGAGTGCGAAGATTGGTGATTTACAGGTTGATAGGATTAAGATTGCTAATGGTGCGGTGTCAACATTAGCTGTTTTGAATGTAACTAGGACAAATAATCAATCATGGAGTATTACCTTTCCTCCTGGTAATTACCTATTTGAATACACCTTTTCAACAGGAAGATACAACTACTCATATTACGAGTTTTATATTGGAGGCAAATTCGTGGGCCCATTTGACGTAGACAACCTACATATTAAAGGAACGTATTCAGCCACATTCAACTCAAACTTTGTTGTGG
>NZ_KV793558.1:0-1933 GCF_001808505.1 Oligella sp. HMSC09E12 | reverse complement strand
CGTTAAATCCGGAGAATGATATTAAAGTAAAAAAGCAGCTTAAAATTTTAAGTATGAGTGACAACTATCTTGACAAATACCGATAATGAGGTCCATATTACCGCAACTAAGAGAATTTAGAAAATATCATTATTTTATTTAACTCATATCAACTATGAAGATGATCTATGTTAACAGTGATTACACCCCACAATTCTTCAATATCAGCCAAAAAAATTTCTCAAATTAAAACAGGGGGCTTTATTATTTTAAATATTTCTTTTCCCCAATCTAATTTTAATTATTCATCAAAACTCGAAATTACGTCTTGGAATCCTCAGACTCAATATGGTATAGCTAAGTTTAAAAATATCACTGAAGATATACGAGGAGGAAGAATAAATCTTAAGGATTTGGATACAATATACCAAGGAGAAATAGTAAATTTTCACGTTAGTGATATTTTAGATTACTCTGATGAGGATTATTAACACTACTTTTATTAACGGATGACTATGAAAAAAGTATTAGTACTATTAGCCGTATCTTTATCTACAGCATTAGTAGCTTGCGGAGAATCACCAAAAGATAAAAACTATTATTTGAAAAATATCGATAAAGCACGAGCTAAGAAAGAAGAATGTGAAGCAAAAATGTTCCAAGCAGCGATGAGTCAAAATACAAATACGATGGGAAAAATAGCCAAAGATGTAGAGTGTGAAGCAGCACAGAACGCTCTTATTGAAGCCCAATAAAAAACCGCCTGAAAAAAGCGGTTAAGTTTGATTAACGCTATATTAATTTGGTTTTTTACCTAATCGACTATATTTTTTGCTTAACTCTCGAATTAACGCTTGAACATTAGGTTGGTAAATAACATCAAAACAATAAGCAATTGGTAAGGCCTGACTTTTAAGCGGTGGCTGCTCAGAAGGAACGGAATACATAGGTGTATTAGCAATTGCCTTTTCAATAGCGGCTTTCATTGGTAAAAGAACAGTCTCAAGATTAAACTCCATATTTCCCTCTGCAAGTGAGTTTGCCCAAATATACCCAGCATTCTGCAAGTAAGCATCCTTCTGTTTTATAAGGCAAGACGCATTAGCTAAAGCATTTAAATCATGGATAAGTGCTTGTTGAGCATCAACATCACTCGTGGGTTGTGCCCAAACGCTTAAAGGGAGACTCAATATTAGTGTAATTATGGCTTTTTTTAACATGATTTTGATTTATCCCTAATTAAATTCCCAAAATAAACTTTGTTTAGTACGTGTTGTTGGCATACTCGAATCAATATAACGCGAATAATCATCATGACTCGGCTCACGATAAGTCTGACCATTAAATAGAGCTATATGACCAGTAGCATTTCTCCAACCTACTCTAAATACAATAATACCTCGCCTACCTTTGATCTCACTATCAAATGGCATAGTTGTGTCAATATCACCTGACTTTCCAAGCATTTTCGCGAGATATGATTCTAGTTCTCTAACCCTATAAATAATACGAGAACCATCAGCTGCTTTTACTGTATTAGCACCAACTGAGGCAGCAACAGCCGCATTAATTGGCCAACCTCCTCGATTGAAGGCAATACTCAATCGACTGGCACATGTGTTACCTCCAGGACCAAATCCCTCTGCATAGATATTTCTTTCTGCTTGTCCACCCTGCCAAGTAAATAAATCCTTCATCGTTGGATATTTCATATGATCCGGAAACTCATTCCAGATTCTCATAAAATTAGGTTTACTCATGCCATTCCTCCTAAAAAACTAGATAGACGCTACTAGTGTAATAGCTAATGTATTTCAGTATTATTTCATTGAGTAAGAATAATTATTATTTACATTTAGTATTTAATGATCACCGAAATTACTAATTCAGCATTGACGTAGGACAACAAAAGCTTGTAAACCTCTCTATGTCAGGATAGTTGTCACCCTCTAAA
>NZ_KV793557.1:0-837 GCF_001808505.1 Oligella sp. HMSC09E12 | reverse complement strand
TTTAGGAAATTTGAGGGGTTATTGCAAAGGTCTCTGATCAATAGATCGAGCTCTATGGGTTGAAGTTTACGCCCTAATTCCTGACTCTTTTGTTTCATCTCATTGGTTAAGCCATGTTCAAAGCTAGCTATTAGATTTAAAACTTCGGAGTACATCGTATTACGGACCTTATCTTTTTCAGAGAGTTTTAATATCTCTCGATACTCAGCCGCATTCTCACGGAAAACTGCCTGATATATTTTATTAGTATAAATAGCGTATTTAATATTTGGCATATTTAGATACTGCTCTAAAGCATCGCTAAACTCTTTGCGATAGCTCTCTTCTCTAAATGCTGCTGGCAGGTAATCCGATACACGTTGATTAATATACTTTGTGTGTCCCCCTGCTTTTTCCGCAATCAAATCTATGACAATATCTAGCATACGGCTGCGAATTGCCTTGGCAACATCGCTTTCAGTCACCAACATTGCTAAATTTAAGAGCGTTCGAAATGTAAAAATCCCAAGTACTGGAGTTTTAGGGCTGATGTTAGCGACACTCATGTCGCTAACATAGCTTGATTTTAGTGACTGCAAAGCTTTACCGCGAATGACTCGATAACCATTTTCAGATAACTCTTCAGCATAATCGCGCAAATAGCGATCTACTGTGCGCTCATCAATCGCTAACAGATTCGCTATTTCCTCTTTTATAAAAACAGTTTCTCCCTCAAATTTACGACCGCCTAATTCCAGATGTTCCTTTAATTTTGATACTGCATATCGATTATTTAAAATATTTTTACGGGCAACATTTGATTGATTGACATCCTCCCCGGCCTGAAGGCCGGAGATT
>NZ_KV793556.1:0-2550 GCF_001808505.1 Oligella sp. HMSC09E12 | reverse complement strand
CAATATCACAAGGGTCAAGTTAGCCTTGATGAGCCCTCTCTGTCACACTAGTTGTCTGATTTTCTGATTTTTATATTTCATGTAATTGAGGGAGCGGTTAGTGTCTTACAATGTCATCTTACAGTCCAGAATTTAAAGCGCAGATTGTTAAAAAAATGATGCCACCGAATAACCAAAGTGTGGCTCAAATTAGCCGAGAAAGCGGTATTCACGTATCCACTTTATATAGTTGGAAAAAACAGCTATAAGCCAGAGGATTTGTTGTGCCTGCAAAAGAATCACGTCCTGACCAATGGGACACCAAGGCGAAGTTAGCCGCTATTATTCAAACAGCCAGTATGAACGAGGCCGAGCGGTCGAGTTATTGTCGTGAGCATGGCATCTATCCTGAGCAGTTAGATGCTTGGCGGGTCGAGATTGAAGCCTTCGATATGGAGGCAGGGCCTGTGACTAAGGCGGTCTTAGCGGCTGAGCGTAAAAAGAGTCGTCAGCTAGAAAAGGAATTAAGACGCAAGGAGAAGGCCTTAGCTGAAACGGCTGCCTTATTGACCTTATCAAAAAAAGCCCGGGATATCTGGGGCAACGACGAGGAAGACTGATTCCTGAGCCGATGAAACAGGTAGCCGTGAACTTAATTGAAGAAGCTGTTAAGGCGGGAGCACGACGCCATCAAGCGTGCGACATCCTAGGCATTAGTTGTCGTACGTTATTGCGTTGGCAAGCGGCAGGTGACGACTTGGCCGATAAGCGTCGACAGACGAATAATCGTCACTATACGCATGCATTAACGCAAGAGGAAAAGCATCACATCCTTGCCCTATGTAATCAGCCAGAATATCAAAGCTTGCCGCCTTCTCAAATCGTGCCTAAATTGGCTGATAAGGGGATTTATATTGCATCTGAATCTTCGTTTTACCGAGTCTTAAGAACGCATGGTCAGCTAAATCGCCGTGGTCGAGCACAGCCACCACGACAGGTGCCTAAGCCTATGTCGTGGGTAGCCACAGCACCTAATCAGGTATGGTCATGGGACATCACCTATCTGCCGAGTGCAATTCGTGGGCAGTTCTATCGCTTATATATGACGATTGATATCTACAGTCGTCTGATTACTGGTTGGGAGATTCACCTAGAAGAATCGGCTCAACACGCAGCGACTCTGATTAGCAAGGCGTGTCTGAAACATGGCATCCGAAAAGACCAGCTCATCTTACACTCAGATAATGGTAGTCCGATGAAAGGAGCTACCATGCTAGCGACCTTGCAGAAGTTGGGCATTGTGCCTTCCTTTAGCCGCCCGTCGGTTAGTGATGATAATCCCTATTCTGAGTCTCTGTTTAGAGCACTCAAATACACACCGGCCTATCCTAATAAGCCTTTTACTAGCCTAGAACAGGCTCGTCAATGGGTGCATCAATTCGTCATCTGGTATAACACGCAACATTGCCATAGTAGCATTCAGTTTGTCACGCCAGAGCAGCGTCATAGCGGACAGGATAACGCTATTTTAGCGCATCGCCGTGTCGTTTATGAGACAGCCAAAGAAGCTAGACCTGAGCGTTGGAAAAACCGTTCTGTCCGCAATTGGAAACCGGTCAAAGAGGTCTGGCTAAACCCATCGAAGGAGAGTAACGAGTTAGAGAGAAATGTCGTATTAGCTGCATAAGAAATCGGACAACTTGCTTGATAAACACCGCCCTAGAAACTGGATGTTTTTAGGGCTTTGAACTGTTTAAAGTGTATGGTTTGGACAAGATCTGTCTGACGATACAAAAGAAAAAGACCGTTTTTATCAAGATGGTCTCTATGTTATTGTTAAATAGTAATTGTCTTAAACAGAGGTCTCTGAATCTGCTGCAGCTAAGTCAGTAGACGTTTGTTCAGCTTCAGGACTATGTTGAGGCGCTACATCGCTCTGTTGCACATAATGTGCACCACAATAAGGACAGATCGCTTCACCTGTTTTGGTGACATCTAAGAATACGCGTGGATGCATGCTCCAACGTGGTGCTTTGGGACCAGGACAATAAACGGGTAAATCCTTGGCATTAACGTAAATCGCTTCAGCGTGATTCTGTGCAGGCATTAGTTTCTCCGGAAATTCGATGGCTTGGGTAAATAAGGCATCCTTGCCTTAGTATAAATTAAATGGTTGGATATAATTTTAATCTTCAACTGTCGGGGTGGACAAGACGCCCCTAGTAAATTACTATTTCTACCGTTGATTATATAAAAAAATTGACCCTACATATCAATATGCAGGACCATACTGGCAATAACAATCATAACCTCAATCTAGTAACAGCTACTTACTCATATAAGGTCTCAAGATGCAACAAAATAATCTTCAACATGCGTTTTTAGCGGATTTAGATAAGCGTCTATGGAGTGCGGCGGATGATAGGATAATTAGTTTGACAAATACCGATGGCTAAGCTGCTATTGGGAGAGATTGAAGTAATATGAGATAAGTAATCCCATTCGATTGTATAAAGAGGTATTTATGAACAAAGATTTGACCGGGTGCGCGACAAGCCCCGCCGTTCAGGG
>NZ_KV793555.1:0-5114 GCF_001808505.1 Oligella sp. HMSC09E12 | reverse complement strand
AAAGGAAGTTACACAAAATTATTTACAGGCTCAAGCTGGACCTTGTTGTGCCGATTGTTCAAACCATTCAGCTGCTCTAACATAGTCTTGAGTAACGCCACTACCTTCAACATACATCACACCTAAAATATACTGAGCATCTGCATCACCTTGTTGCGCCGACTTTTTGTACCATTCCAACGCTTTAACATCGTCTTGAGTAACACCACGACCTCTGGCATACATCACCCCTAAATTATACTGAGCCTCTGCATCACCTTGTTGCGCTGATTTTTCATACCATTCAGCCGCTTTAACATCGTCTTGAGCGACACCAAGACCCTCGGCATACATCGCCCCTAAGTAGTTCTGAGCCTCTGCATCACCTTGTTGCGCCGATTTTTCAAACCATTCAAACGCTTTAACATCATCTTGAGCAACACCACGACCTTCGGCATACATCAGACCTAAATTATACTGAGCGTCTACATCGCTTTGTTGCGCTGATTTTTCATACCATTCAAACGCTTTAACATCGTCCTGCTGAACGCCACGACCCTCGTCATACATTGCTCCTAAATTATACTGAGCAAATACATGACCTTGTTGTGCTGATTTTTCAAACCATTCAAACGCTTTAACATCGTCCTGCTGAACGCTACGACCCTCAACATACATCCGCCCTAAATAGTACTGAGCATCGGCATCGCCCTGTTGCGCCGATTCTTCATACAACTCAAACGATTTGATCACCTCTGGATCACCTACTTGTTTATAGATGGCATAAGAAAGCAATCCAAGGCTTAATACTAATATAATTATTGATAATTTAAATTTATTGCTCATATTTACCTTAATACTTAAACCCAGTTAATAAATTTTGCTTTAACGAGTATAAGATGCCGTTTAAGTTTGCCTCTTCAAATTATTTATTACTATAAGGCATTACGCCTAAATTAGGGCAATTTTAAAGTCGATAACTATATCCTTTAAATTGGATTACATGGCAATAATGTAATAGAAGATCAAGCATAGCGCCAGTTAATGCCGAGTCACCTGCGAAGATGTCAGCCCATTGATCAAAGGAGATTTCATCAATCAGCAGTAATTTAGGCAGATATTAACGAATGTGACGGTCGAGGCTGCGCTTAATGCGGAGTTCGACGAACACCCCACCAACGTACCACGTAAACTACCATCGCTACGGTCATGATCAATCTCAGTGGATTTAGAGCCAATGGTAATGCCTATCCCGCCCGTCCCAAAGAGTCCCGAGCGCTTGGTTTTTTCATGGTAGTCGGAAAAAGCATATTCCTCGGCCCCAGCCAAGGTAATATCACGACCCGCTTGCAGATACGTCCCCTCATCAGAAATCACATCACTGCCCGTGATACGGATATCTTGGCCACTCTGCAGCAGCACCTCACGACCCGTGACCTCACTGGCAAGCGCCTGCTCGCGGTCTGTTATCCAATGCATCTCTTTGGACTTACTGCCAAAAAGACTGCGGCTCTTGGTGAGGAGGTCCTCACCTATAACTTAACCGCCCACGGACTAAAATCAAAGCGTCCCGGGGTTTGCAATAAAGTGTGTGCGCTATAAGCATCAATGGCTTCACCCGGGTTATTAAGGTAATAAACCGTTTTAAAGTCAAAGTCCTTAATCCAGTAAATGCGTCCATCAGGATTACTATCCACCACATACAGTTGATCACCAATAAACGAATAATCCTCAGGCAACCTACTATCTAGGAAACACCTGAAACTAACCCACTCATATTCCTCCCCATCATGCGGGTTAGTACGAGTAACGTACAGATTAGGAATTTTCTCTCTCAAACTAGGCAAAAGAGTTTTCTCCCAATTTTTGTCAATTAATGCAACAACATGAGAAAATGGTGTCCACTCCGAAAAAGAATCACAGATAAACTGGCGTTGGTTAACGGGAACAATCATCTCTGTCGTCCCCCACCCCCTACTACGAGCTAACCAAGACTTCTTAATTACCTCTGCGATATAAGGATTAGAATGACTTTCGTAACCATATCTTGCCCAAATCACCCGACCCTTCACCACAAAAAAACCGTCATGAAACAATTGATCTTTAGGCAAGTCAGGTCGGGGGCTCTCTCTCTCCCAACGAAAACCCACCATGTAATTAGAAGCATGTTCCTGAAGAACCGCAAAGCTCAATGGTTGCAAATCTCGTAAAGGCTCAATCAACCAATCCTTACCACCTTTTAATAAAGTATTGGTATCTGAACGATGAAGACGATTTTGTGCTTGGATATATAAGGATTCTCTTTCTCCAAAGTCTTCATACTTATCGATAATGTAATCAAATTCTTGTTTCGCTTCTTCAAACGTAAAAACATGACCTACCATACACTATCTCCTTAAACTAGTAGTTTTAATATAATTATTGACTTCTTTCTTTAGCCGCTTTAAAAGGATTAGCCAATAGCACCATAAGGTTGTTAATAATCAGGAAAATCCATTAATGAGCTCTTGCCACACCGCTAGCTAACAAATCCCGTAAACAATACCTTCATAACCCAAATAGAGTACCAATAGAATCGAGACGTCATTAAGTCATTTAAAATCGCTATTCACCTAACCAGAAATTCCACAAGACGACTAAGTCCCACAAGATATTCCCGAACGATAAGACGACATTAAAGGTGGCACATCCAGAGCCTAAACTATCGACGATTAATCATCGTACTCGGTGTGCCACTTACGCTTAACTCTCTACTGCAAATAAAATAGGATTATTTACGTCCATTCAATAAAACCATCTTCATAGAACCAAACAAAACCACATAAAGGCCAAAATATCAACGTGTCTTCCTTTGTGAAATCTCTAATAAGTTGAAAATCGAAATCCATTAGATCAGCTTCATTTTTAGGCCAACGCTCTGAATAAAGCGCCACTTGTTCTTCAATCGTACCTTCAAGAAACTTCCCTTGAAAAGCCAATTTTAAGCGCCCTTCTTTCATTAAACGATACATCACTGATAAAAAAAACTGCTTGCGTTCTTCATACGTCAGTTCTTTATAATGCCATTTCGTTGTTAACCACAACGCATCTGCTGTAGAACCCTCAACTTCCTGAATCGTCCTTTCATAAATCGCATCATCTATTTCAATCAATTTTATCTGCAAACTTTATCTCCACTCTAGGTCTAGTTAACACTTTTTCACCCACTTGATACCCACTCGTTCCTGTAACCTCTATCGTCCAGCGAGCTTCTGTTTTATCAATACTACTCGAACCATTCCGTAAATTATAGGTAAGTCCATCTTTCTTAACAGCATAAACAATAGCTTGATTACCATCTAAATCCTTTAAATGACCCATCTTTTCTGCTTTAGGCAACTTATCTACACCCGTCAATTGCTTAAAATAGCTCATCACATCCTGTTCACTCACCCCATCAAAAATGGCAGCATTTTGACTTATCTGCGGGTTGGCTTTAATCAAGTGACCATTAATCGTGATTTCGGCCTGCTTAACTTTCTCCTTAGTCCCTGTAAAGTTATCAAGCAATTCGTGTCTAAGTTGTTGAGTCTGTGCGACGCTCTTCGCTGAATCTGCAACGCTACCCGTTGCTTTCGACCAAACCCCTTTGCTAAGGACAAAGACTTCACCGCCCAGTTCAACTAGCTTGTCTACGCCTTGACTGATCGGCTTAGTAGCCACCGCCGGGATAAAATCCCCAAAATCTGCCAGAGCATCTAATGCCAACGTACCCCAGTTCCCCTGCTGAATGTCCAGTGCGTGTTTCAGGTTAACTCCTACAACTCCCAAGTCTTCATGTAACCCTAAATGCGTAATACTTACTAACTCTTTTTGTAAATCCAGGTACGCAACGCACGACGTATCACCTTGACATTGGCCATACAGATTTTTAAAGGTCGCATCCAGTTTCTCATGCCATGCAACCACACCTTCCTCAGTCAACCCACTTTGTTTAACTGAGAGGTCATGCCATTTCTGACGTACTTCTTGACACGCCTCAGGACTGATAGCGCACGCAGCTTCCATTTCTTGGCCAAACTCTGCGTACTGATCTTGACCAATTTGCCAACCAAACAGATTTACGCCCGTACCGAGGTAGTTATTATCCACCGCCGTCCCCGCTGACTGCGCACCTTGCGCAATACCCGAGTCCGTGCCGGTGGTAGCACCCACACCTGCTCCCACTAAACTCGTGATGCTGGAGATGGTGGCTTTCTCATCGGCGTTTAAGTCAGCTGCTTCTTTACCGTAGAGGTAATGAGCGAGCACTGGGGCTGCAGCTTCGGCGCTGATGGCAGCACCTGCCGCGCTTAAGGCATTGTTACCCCCCGTCGCCGCTACGGCGGCGGCAAGTAGTCCGTGCGCCATTAAATGCTCGGTACTGCCTTCCTTATTGGTTGACTTAAAGTACTGCCCGATCTCGTTGGCAAGGCTTGGGCTGAGGGTCGCGGTCGCGATCCCTAGCGCGCTGTTGGTCGTATTACTTAGACTACTATTTTCTAGGAATTAAAATTAACAACATAATCGTCTGAATTAACATACTAGGCCCACCAATTACAAGGCTGTACCTATACCAGTAATCAAGTCCATCTTCAATAAGTGGTATTAAAAAAAAGATTGACAATGAAAAATAAGTAGCAACATTCATCAAGACTAATAATTTATAAAAACCAATCCTCTTATATAAATAAAAAGCAAGCAAACTTAAAAAAACTATATGAACAGAAAATAATATACTTCCGGCCAGAGGTATAAAAAACGAAAAAACATACAACAAATGAAAAGATTCTGTTGTAACTCCAACTGAAAGTAACCCTAGAACTGTACTATATATAAAAGGACATAGAAAATAAGCTAATAAAAACCGCCTGTATTTTACTTGCTTCATGGCTTACACCCTTGCTTTTCAGAGTAGCCTAACAATTTACAACCGTAACTTATCCTAGATTCATAATCAAGAATATTCACGCCTCCTTCTATACTTCTCGGATAATCCGACTTGAATATAACTGACAATATGTCACCTACTACAGGAGCGGTAATGAATTGGCTAGCATCTACAAAAAGCTCTTGATCAGACAAATACTTCTCATGAATCGGTTGCAATAGCGCCT
>NZ_KV793554.1:0-12856 GCF_001808505.1 Oligella sp. HMSC09E12 | reverse complement strand
CGGTATTTAACTGCTTTTATGCAAAAGTCTCAATGTATACATTATAATTAATTTAAATTAAAACAAAATTATAAGTATTATTAGGGAAACCCTTTTTTTATGGTTCATTTATCCTCTCATTTTCTAGGGGCGGGGGCGCTTATTGCGTCGACTTTTTTGATGCCGCTTAGCTACGCTCAAAGCAACTCCTCCATTCCAAATACGGCACAATTTGAAGAGCAACGTCAACAACAACGTGACGCTTTTCAGCAATCACAACGTCAAGCACAGGAAGATGTACGCTTAGAGAGCAGTCTTCAAAGTACAGCCTCGGGTACTTTGTCATCTCTAGGGCAAGAATCACCCTGTTTCCCCATTGAGCACGTTGAGTTACAAGGGGATAAGTCAGAGCGCTTTCAATTTGCCTTAGGTGAAGCGATAAAGCGAGCTGAGTTTATAGCTGGTCAATGTATTGGCGTTCAGGGGCTGGAGCTCTTAAGCGTTCATGCGCAAAATGCCTTAATTGATCGTGGTTATACCACCAGTCGGATTGTTTTGGAAGCACAGGATCTAAGCCAAGGCACGGTGTATTTGACTGTTATTCCCGGTTATATCGGTTCGATCAAACTGAGTCGTCAAGAGAGTGACAGCGTGTATGGACGACGCACTGCTTGGTTACAGAATGAGCTTCCGGCGAGTAGCGGTGATGTTTTTAATCTACGAGATATAGAGCAGGGTCTAGAGAATTACCGACGTGTGCCTACTGCGCAAGCTCAAGTTCGTATTGAGGCGGTGAGGCGATTAACAGCAGTGATCTGTATATTGATTGGCAGCAGCGTAGTGTGCCGTTTCGTTTTAGTCTTGGTCTGGATAATTCAGGCAGCAAGCAGACCGGTCGCTACATAGGCACGACCACACTCTCCGGAGATAATCTTTTGGGGCTTAGTGATCTGTTTTATATCTCCTATAACCGGGGTTTGGGCGAAAAGACAAGTTTGCGTGATGAGGTGGGGAGTCGGACTAAGAGTGGCACCGATAGTTATTCCTTGCACTATTCGATTCCTTGGGGGCATTGGCAGCTTTTTTATAATCAAAGTTATCATCGTTACCACCAAGCGATTGCAGGTGCCTATGAAAATTATGACTACAACGGGCGTAGCTTAAACCGTGAAATAGGCCTGAGTCGAGTGCTTTATCGGGACAGTCGACGCAAAACTCAGCTCAGTGCGAAGTTATGGCAGCGGCGCTCTCACAATTATATTGCTGATGCGGAGATTGAGGTACAGCGTAAGAAGATGGGTGGTTGGCAAGCCACTCTCTCTCATAAGGAGTTTATTAGGCAAAGTACCTTAGGTTTCGATGTGTCCTATCGTCGTGGTACCGGTATATTTGGCAGTGAGCAGCCGGCAGAGTATCTCTTTGGTGAAGGCACGTCGCGTATGCGAATTATTACCGCGGATATGCATTGGCATATTCCGTTTACTGCTGCGCGCGAGAATTTTTCTTGGGACAGTCGTGTTCATGCGCAATGGAATAAAAGCCCACTGGTCACACAAGATCAATTAGCCATTGGCGGTCGTTATACAGTGCGTGGCTTTGATGGGGAATATTATCTAATGGCTGAACGTGGTTGGTATTGGCGTAATGATATCGCCTGGCAATACCAACCTAGCCATCAACTTTATGTGGGACTGGATGTTGGCCGTGTGAGTGGCCCCTCAGCTGATTTGCTTGTAGGTCAAACATTAGCAGGTGGAGCTGTCGGTCTGCGTGGCCAGCTCGATATGGGCGGACGATGGGGACAATGGTATTACGATCTCTTTGTCGGTACACCGTTAAAAAAACCGACCGCATTTAAAACTAAAAACACCGTGATTGGCTTTACGGTAAATTATTCTTTCTAATAAGCGTGTTATGAATAACTCTTTTTATAAAATAATCTTTAATAAGAATCGTGGCCAATTGATGGTAGTCAGTGAGATCGCACAGGGTCAAGGTAAAAATACAGCGACACGCTGCGCGGTAAACGTATCCTCCAGTCCATTATATGTACCGCTAAAAGCAATGATCTTAAGTTTGTTGGTCGCTACCGGTGTGCTGCTTGATAATGAAGCAGAGGCACAAATTCGTGCTGATAAGGCGGCGCCGAGACATCAGCAAGCCACCGTTTTACAAACAGCCAACGGCTTAGATCAAGTAAATATTCAGACGCCGACCGCAGCAGGGGTCTCAGTCAACCAGTTTAGCCAATTTGATGTACAACAGCAAGGCGCTATTTTAAATAATAGCCGTCAGTCAGCACAGACGCAGCTTGCCGGTTGGGTGCAAGGCAACCCGCATTTAGCGCGTGGTGAAGCGAATGTGATTGTGAACCAAGTCAACAGTCGGGCGCCGAGTCGATTACAAGGCTTTACTGAGGTTGCCGGTCGCCGGGCGGAAGTGGTGATTGCCAACCCTGCCGGTATTGCAGTAGATGGCGGAGGTTTTATTAATGCTCAAGGTGTTACCCTGGCAACCGGTCAAACGCAGATCAATGCTCAAGGTCGGTTGACAGGCGTAGCGGTTAATCAAGGGACGGTTCAGGTATTAGGGGGCGGTTTAAACACCAAAGACGCTAACTACACGCAAATCCTCAGCCATGCTGCCACCATCGAAGGCGGCATCTGGGCCAATGACTTGAGTGTCTCAACCGGTGAGCAAGATATTGTCTTTGACGCCAAGGACCTTAATCAGTCAGCCAAGTTAATGAACTTAGCAGATACTCAGCATCGAGTCGCTGCCGCTGAGCGTGACGCTAAGCAGTCAGCCGCTATCGCCATTGATGTGGCGCAGTTGGGTGGTATGTATGCCAACTCCATTGTCTTAATCAGTAATGATAAAGGGGTGGGTGTTAATAACTCAGGTCAACTCTATGCGGGCGCAGGTCGCTTGCAACTGAGTGCGGATGGGCAGTTAAGTAACTCGGGCGAAATGGTGGCATCGACCACCAACACAGCAGAGCCTGTTGCCAAGGTGCAAATTACCAGTACATCACTGCAGAACCAAGGCACTATCGCAGCGCCTGAGGTCTCAATTAAGGCAGCACAAATTCACAACACGAAAGGGTTTGTTACAGCAAGTAAAACGCTTCAAATAGAATCAACTGAGTTGGCAAATACCGAACAAGCTCAGTTAAAAGCAGGGCGCCTGGATATTCAAACCGAGCGGCTTGAGAATATCCAGTCAGGAATTGTGCAAACAGGGACTCAAGCGTTGAATATTAATTCAGCGGCACTGACCAATAGTGGTCAACTCGGTACAGCCGTTATTTCGGATCCAGTTAGTTCAGACATCGATCCGGAAAACCCCTCTAGCGGTGATGCGCCTTCACCGACCGAGCCGGGTCAACAGACGCCGAGTAGTAGTACTGCTTTAGGCAAGACCACTACTGAGACTGTCGTATCGCCTGCTTTAGCTGCCGGACGTATCCAAGTAGAGAGGAATATAACAAATGACGAAGGGCAAATTTCTGCCAATGGGGATGTCCACTTAAGCTTAAGTCAGGCTCTGCATAATCAAGGGGATATTCAGGTTAAGAACCTGCAGAGTAAGGGTGAGCAGTTGCGTAATGCCGGCTATATCAATGCAGAGCGCTTAGATCTTGAGCACCGTCATCTCGATAATCGTCAAGGTCATCTTTACTCATCGAATGCTATCTCCTTGGCAACGGAGACCCTGGATAACCGAGCAGGTCAGATTAGTACACGGGATTCTTTGCTGATTGATAATCAGGGACGATTGGATAATAGCCAAGGACAGTTATTGGCGGCACAGGCCATTACGCTTAACACGCAGGAGATGCAAAATACCCAAGGTCAGCTAGTCACCGGAAAAAGTTTATCGGTCTCTGTAGAGGAAGTTTTGCACGATCAGCAAGGTCAATGGCAAGCGCTTGAGGCCCTACGGATTCATGCCGGTGAGCTGCAGAGTGAGCAAAGCCGCTTTAGTACAGACGATGAACTCCATTTGGCGAGTCAAGGTCAGCTCGTCCTGACAGAAGCACAGTTGAGTGCGCAGCATAGTCTACAGCTTCAGGGTGATGGCGTACAGATGAAGGATACCGAGGCCTTTGCAGAGCAACTCCAAGTGCTTAGTTCTGGTGAGCTGCAAAGTCAAGGTGCACAATGGCAAGCACAGCAGGTGCAGGTTGAGGCCGTGGATTGGCAAAATTTGCAAGGAGAGATCGTTGCTGAGAAAGACTTAATAATTCGTAGCAACTCACTGGATAATCAGCAAGGACGATTAGTCAGCGGTGAGGTGATGAGTGTACATCTTGATCAGGATCTCATTAATCAGCAGGGATTATTGCAGGCTGGTCAAGCGCTTGACATACGGGCTAGGAATTTGCATTCTGAGGAAGGCACTTTAGCCGCACAAGGTCCTGCACAGCTAGCGATTGCTGAGATTTTTGATCAAAGCGGCGGACTGACAACCATTGGTGGCAAGCTCATGTTAAGCAGTCGCCGTTTAATCAATCGAGGTGGTCATTTAGAGAGTGCCCAAAGTCTGGCGCTGCATGTAGATGAAGCGATTGATAACACCGAAGGCAGGTTACAAACGTTAGGTGACATGGAGGTGATGACGGCGGGTCAGGTAGTTAATACCCAAGGGCAGTTGATGGCAGGAGAAGCCCTGACTCTTCACGCAGAGCGATTAGATACACAAGCTGGGCAGATTGCCTCAACTGGTGCTTTGACGCTGACTGTGGATGACGAGCTAAACGCTAATCAAGCGCAATTAGTAAGTAATAAAAGCCTAAAGCTGCAAGCAGCTTCACTTGATGCCTCAGCGGCGAGTTTTGTCACAGAAGAGCAGATGCAGCTAAATGTGCGTGATAAGCTCCTAGCACAAGATAGTCAATGGCAGGCAGGTAAAGGCATTGCATTAAATGCTGATTCAATCGATCTGACCAGCAGCAAAATGGCTGCAGCAGCGATTCAAGCCTCAGCGCATAGCGATGTCATCGTGTCGTCAGGACTTTTGCAGGCGGATGAGTCTATGCTCCTACAAGCTAAGGCTGTTAAAGCAGATCATGGCTATCTGTCAGCAGGTGAGCGTGTACAGGTCAACGCCTCTCAACTGTTCGATCATCAGCAAGGTACTTTATTGTCTGGTGGTGACGTACAGCTAGATGTGGGTCAATTTCTTAATGAGCAAGGTAGCTTGTATGCTGCTTCGACTATACAGATTGACGCCACGCAAGATATTAAGAGCGTACAAAGTGATATTCAATCAGGTGGTGAGCTGTTAGTTCGTGCAGCAGGTAGTATTCATCAAGGCGGGCGGTTACTAGCAGCAGAGCAACTCACGCTTCAGGCCCAACAACTACAGCATGAAGAAGCTCAGCTACAAGGTCATGTCGTCACCTTGCAGAGTGCCGATGGTCTGCACTTACGAGATAGCACTTTGTTGTCTGCTACTCAGGTGCAGCTGCATTCGGGTGGTGATAGTTATCTAGACGAAACGACGGTACAAGCTGAGGACGATGTTGAGTTCAGAGCACAAGCGCGTGCGGATCTTAAACAAAGTCAATTACACAGTCGCCAGGGAAGCGTGTTACTTGACGCTCAAGAAAGTCACCAACAAGATAGTCAACTTGTTGCTAAAGAAATTAATTTAAGCTTAAGCAATGAGCTTAAGGCAGAAGACGGCTATTGGTTAGCTGAAGAAGGGTTAACCATACAGACACCGACATTGCAGATGACGTCGATGAACACGCAGGCTGATACGTTGACTATTCAGAGTGTTGGTGATGTGCTGCACGATCAGAGCGTGACAGTGGTTGATGGTGAGCTTCGTATTGATGCAAAAAATCTCAGTAATCACGCAGGTCAATTGGTTTCAGCTAAGCGGCTTGAGGTTACTGCATCGGGTACTGTGGATAATAGCGCCGGACTGATGATCTCTGATGGGCAGATGGTGCTGAATCAAGAAAGTCTGATAAATACGAAGGGTAAACTGCATGCGGCAGAGAACTTGACGATTCAGGCGAGTCAAGGAATCGACAGTCTAGACAGTGAAATCGTCTCGGCTGAGTCCATTCAAATACAAGCTGCTACGAAGGTGCAATTAGGTGGCGTACTTTTTGCAGAAGAGAGTCTTGACGTTGAAGGCTTTGAGCAGCGTTATGATGCAGCGCATTTGCAAGCTAAAGAGATTAGCTTGAGTGCGCAAGGCGATCTTGCATTAACTAAGAGCACCTTATTAGCGGAAGAAGCGGCATCGTTGGTGTCAGGAGCTAATTTATCGCTCAATGAGGTACAAGGTCAAGCGCAAGGTGTCTTTACCATAGACGTAGAGGAACAAGCGACACTTGAGCAGTCCGATCTACAGAGTGTGGGCGGACCTTTGTCGATTCGTGCGGCAACGCAACAACATCATCAGAGTACGTTGCTTGCAGAAGATATTAAACTGACCGCAGGTCAGACCTTGGGTGCTGAAACGAGTCAGTGGGTTGCACATAACAACTTGGATTTGGCGGTGGGTAGCCTTGATTTGACTCAGCATCAAAGCCAAGCAGAGGCTATTCAACTGAACAGCCAAGGCCGCATTGAGCAGCAAGATAGTCTAATGCAGGCAGATAAGACGCTGGAGATTAAGGCACAAGCATTGACGAATAGGGGTAGTGATATCACCGCAGGTACGGATCTAGTGATCAAAACGTCCGGACACGTAGATAACCATGAGGGGTTACTACTGGCTGATGGATCGCTTAAGATCCAGGCAGCAGAGCTTCGTAATGAGCAAGGTCGCGTAGCGAGTCAAGGCTCGACTGAGCTGGGCATTGACGGGTTACTCAATAATCAGCAAGGGTTGATTGCTACTTCTGATGAACTAATTCTTCATGTCGGTAGCTTGCATAATCAAGCAGGACAGGTGTCCACAAAACAGGCTATGAAGGTTGTTGTTGGTGAAGAGTTTAATAATCAAGCGGGCTTAGTGGTCTCTGATGCTTCATTCGATCTTAATGTTGGTCATCTGTTTAACCAAGCAGGTCAGTTGCAAGCAAAAACTGACTTTCACCTAACAGCGAAGCAGGCGATTGATAATCTGCAGGGAGAGATTGTTGCAGGGGGCTCTGCGAATCTTCATTCACAGGGTGCACTTGTCAATAGTGGTGTGATAGCGGCAGGGGATACACTGGCTATTCAAGCCGAGCAGATCACACAAGAAGGTGGTCATCTTCAAGCTGAGCAATTAGCACTTAAGGCTAAGCAAGCGATAGCGATGAGTGACGAGAGTACGGTGTTGGCAACTGATTCAGCTGAATTGAGTGCCGGTACGAATCTATCCTTAGCGGATACACAAATACAAACACTCAATAAGCTGCAGCTACAGGCTGGGCAAAAGATTGCAATGCAAGACACGGACTTACAGAGTCAACAAGGCGATGTCAGCCTTGATGCTAAGTCCATTGTGCAGGCAAATACCACCCTGGGGGGCAAGAACTTGGCGCTTAGCGCTAGTGATAACATTCAGGCAGAAGACAGCCAATGGCTAGCGGATAGCACCTTACAGGCAACGAGCGACGTGCTGAATTTACATCGACTCAGCAGTGCAGCTGAGCAGATTAAGCTGCAAGCGAATCAGGGCTTGAAGCATCACGACAGCGTGATGGTGGCAGAGCAGTCAGTCCATTTGCAGGCGGCCGCTATGACTAATCAGGGTGGCCAAATTGCAGCAGGTGAAAACCTTCAGATCAACGCCGGACAGTTACTTGATAACCAAGAGGGTGCTTTAGTTGCGCAACAAGATCTACAGATTACCGCCTCTATTGTGACTAATCAGCAGGGCAAACTATCTGCCCAGCAGGATCTTCAAGTGACGGCATCGCAGAGCGTGAATAATCAGTCGGGTCTAATGGTGGCTGATGGTGCATTACTGCTCAGTAGTCCCATCGTTATTAACAAGGGTGGACAGATTTCAGCCGCTAACTTACTGGCAATAAATAACAATACAAGCTTTGATAATCAATCGGGATTGTTGGTGTCGGATGGTGATATTCGCTTAGAAACTTCATCACTGGAAAATAGCCGCGGTCAAATTCATGCCAAAGGTAATACAACGATTCAGGCGTCACAGCGTATAACGAATCATGGTGGAGAAATTTTGGCTGCCAAGACGGTCAGTCTGCTCGATTCCGCTCAGCAACGCAATCAACGTCGTCTGCAGATTGAGCAAGATGCCAATGGTGTGATTCAAGGCAATGAAGGCACTGTGCTTATTGCTCAAGAGCTTCGTAGTCAAGCGCGCATAGAAACCCCCGGACACCTACAGTTGGATGTGACTGAAGGGTTCAATAATCTGGGAGGACTGCAGGCAGGAGGTTCTTTAAGCCTGATTACGGATAAGCACTTACATAACACACAGACAATCTATAGTCCGGACGCGTTGACGGTACAGGCGAGTGATATTCATAATGACAGCACGGGTGAGTTATTAGGCGAGACCGCCGTCACGGTGGTTGCAAAGACAGGCGATATTGTGAATCGCGGTTTAATCAATAGCAATGGCGTGACCACAGTAGAGGCAGCCGGTACCATCGATAATATTGGCTCGGGGCGAATTTACGGTGATCATGTTGCGATACAGTCAAAAACGCTTTTAAATCGTGAGGAGGTGCAAGCGACTGGTGAAAGGAAAGCGGCGGTGATTGCGGCACGAGAGCGTTTAGATATTGGTGTTCATTCCTTGCGTAACCAAGAAGAAGGTTTACTCTTTAGTGGGGGTGATTTAGCTATTGGGGCTAGGCTGGATGTAAATAAACAGGCACAGGGACAAGCGTCGAATCTGATTAACAGCGCTGCAACCATAGAGTCTTTGGGGGATATGTATCTTAATGTGCACAGTATAAGGAATTTAAATCCTGATTTTGAATTAACAAGAGTTCAAGTGTCTACGCCTGAAAGATTTGATTTTATTGTGCATGACGGGCAGGGCTATGAAACACGTGTTGATAAAAAAGACTTAAAAGAACGTCGGTGGAGTCGTCGCGCTTGGGAGTTTGTTAGCAAGGAGCCAGGGGATTATGCCAACTTAGTTCCTGGAGAAACGCCGCTTTGGTCGCTAGCGCAACCGGCATGTTATAGTTTTTCCGGTAATGATTGCTTTACCTCAACGCAGTTAACTAACTATGAAAAATATTCGCCGGATAACCCGGCGTGGGCCTATTTTGGGATTACCCCGGGGATCGCTACGGAGCCTTTAGCACCACGTGCGCCAACTGAACCCACGGTTTCTGAGCCGAGTAAGAGTTGTACGTTTATCAGTGATAGTGACGATAGAAGGGCATGTAGCTCAGCCACACAGGCTTGGCGTGATTATCGTCAAAACTTGGCTTCTTATCAGGAGCAGTATGCGCAGTATCAAGTAGCTTACGATACCTGGATGCAAGTGGATGGTCAGCGTTGGCATGCCTTAGATCAGGCCATCACAGCTTACAATAAAGACTATCAGCATCAATTTAAACATCGCTACACGGAGTATTGGATTACGCGTACGGAGTACGAAGATCAAGTCGCTCATTCGCGACCCGGTGATATTATTGCTGGCGGTAACTTGACCATCAATGCAGATACGCTCACCAATGATAAAAGTCGTATTGTGGCCGGTAAGGCATTGAAAGTCGACGCTCGCCATATTGACAATATTGATGCCAAAGGCTTAAGAATCATCGAAGATGAGGGTACGAGTCGTTATGCCTGGGAGAGGTGGCGTGGCGGTTTGAGGCGATATCACCAGAGAGAGCATGGTCCAGTCACTCCTTTTCTGATGACCGAGCAAAGCACCATCGATCTTCCTGTGTCCGTGTATCAGGCCTATAGTCAGGTAAGCTCAACAGGTGTCAGCCCTAATCAGTTAGCTGAGCAGGCTGAGGTGGCGGCTAAAAAGCAATTAGCGAGTGGCCAAGCATCCGACATGGAGCAAGCAGCATTTGAATCAGACGTGTCGGTGGCACGTCAAGAGAGCGAACATAGCATCGGTCAGGATGTTTCCCAACTGGATCGAGAGGCCTTCAATGGTTCGCAAACAGAGTCACTGGTAGAGAGTGATGTGGCGCAACAACTGGCGCAGGGAAAGGATGCTGTAGCGCCGTTGGATGATACAACGACCATGGATTTATTGATGGATCGAGAGCGACCGTTAGGCAGCACAAACGGAGACAAGGGCAATGCGACAATCGATGTGCTGATGCAGTCGCTTGCCCAAGAGGAAATCTCGACTTTATCACCTACGCAGGTGGATACGCCGACTATTACTACGCCGCAAGCGCCATCGTATTTAGTACCAACAAGTAGCTTATACAGTGTGGATCCGACTCGCACACGCTACCTGGTTGAAACGGATCCTGCCTTTGCCAATCAGCGTCAATGGTTAAGCAGTGATTATATGCTGCAAGCGCTCAATCAGGATCCGGCGCGTATGCAAAAACGCTTAGGTGATGGTTACTATGAGCAGCGCTTACTGCGTGAGCAGATATTACAGCTGACAGGTCAACGCTTTTTAGATGGTTATGACAACGATGAGGAACAGTTTAAAGCCTTGATGGAGCAGGGCGTGAGCTTTGCGATGACGCAGGGCTTAACGCCGGGCATAGAATTAACGGCAGCGCAAGTAGCGCGTTTAACCAGTGATATTGTCTGGCTGGAAAGTCAGACCGTGACCTTGGCGAATGGTACTACTCAAGAGGTGTTGGTGCCTCGCGTGTATGTGAAACCTCGTCAAGGTGACTTAGCACAATCAGGGGCGTTACTTGCCGGTAATACAGTGGAGTTGCAAGTCAAAGACGGCTTTATTAATAGTGGCACAGTGGCCGGTCGTGAAATTGTCAGTATTAAAGCCGATACCATTGATCAGGAGTTTGCACGCATTCAGGCTAAACGCGTCGAGTTGGTAGCTGATAGAGATATTACGCTCGCGGGCAGCACGGTCAGTGCAGAAGAGCTGGCAAGCATCCGTGCGGGCAATCAGTTGGATATTAAGAGTACCACCTACCATACGCAGGCGGATGTAGCGGGTACTAATGGCAGCCATTTCAGTGGTGAGCGTCAGGGTATTGACCGTTTAGCGAGTATTCATGTGAGTGGTGATGAGGCGCAGTTACTGCTCTCTGCTGCTAAGGACATGATCTTGACCGGAGCACTTGTCAGTCATAGCGGTCGCGATGGCCTTACTTACCTGGGTGCCGGCGATGACTTGCAGTTAGATACCGTTACTGTGGGTTATCGTCAAGATAGCGTGGGCAGTGCCAGTCATTATATTAAAGAGCAGCGCTGGCAAGATGTCGGTACGGAAATACAAGCGGTGGGCGATATCATCTTAGACGCAGGTAATGACGCTCGTTTAACTGCTGCACGGATTACCAGTGATGACGGTCTTGTCCAGTTGCGGGCGCAACAGGATATTGAGATTGGTGCCGGGACCTTAAGCAGCCAATTGGATGAGCGGCATCTCACGAAGAGCCGCAGTCTTTTGGGTAGTAAGTCCAAAGACAGGCATTGGATTCAAGACAGTGAGCAGGCGCTAGGCAGTGAGGTGACGGGTCGTGAGGTGTTGCTGCAAAGTGGTCAGGACCTCCGTGTCATCGGCAGTGATGTGATTTCGGATGAGGGGACGTATCTGCAAGCGGGTCGTGATATTAGCTTGGCTGGTGCTGAGGAGTATGCTTTTTCCGATTATCATGAAAAAACCAAGCGCTCAGGGGTCTTTGGGACGGGCGGGATAGGTGTGACCATTGGCAGCCAATCGACGGAGATTGATCATGAGCGTAGCGATGGCAGTTTACGCGGCACGCTGGTGGGTAGTTTGGCGGGCGATACGGTGATTGAAGCGGGTCGTCAATATAGTCAAGAAGCGAGCACGGTGTCATCGCCTGAGGGACATGTACTGATCACGGGGCAAGTGCTTGAGATTGCGGCCGGCAAAGAAGGTTATAGCGAACATTATCGTCGAGTTGATAAGCAAAGCGGGCTCACGGTGGCGGTGAACGTGCCGGTGGTGGAAGCCCTGCGTAAGGTTGCTCATGCCGTTGAATCCATCGGTGAAAGCAGTAACCGTCGGACCCAGGCGATGGCTGCAGCGAATACGGCGTGGAGTGCCTACGAAGGACTTGGGCAGTTGATGGATGCGCCGGTAGGCGTGGGTGAGGCGACCAATCAAAACGTCAGTGTGTCAATTACTTACGGCTCACAAAAAAGTCAGACCGAGGACAATCAGGCAGGGCATACGGTTGCGCCAAGTCAGGTCTTGGCAGGTAAGACGGTTACTTTAATAGCGGCAGGGGCCGGTGAGGACTCGAACATCCTTATCCGTGGGGCCGATGTGGTGGGCAACGTTGGCACGCATCTTGCCGCTGATAATCAACTGCTTATCACGTCAGCTGAGGCCATCGATCAAAGCCGCAGCAAAAACAGTTCCTCCGGCTGGAACGCAGGGCTGGCGATCGAGTTTGGTCAAGGTGGCACCTCCATGGGGGTGACTGCGGGTGCGAATCTAGGTAAAGGCCATGCCAATGCCGATAGCCTTTCTCATCGTCATAGCCATATTGGTAGCTTAGGTAGTCTCACGAGCTTAAGCGCCGGGGGTTCAACGACCCTTGCCGGGGCGCAGGTCTTTGGTGAGGAGGTGCACGTTAAGACCCCGAACCTTATCATTCAGAGCGTACAAGACACTGCAACCTATGAGGGTAAGCAACAGGAGATGGGTGGACAGATCACCGTAGGCTATGGGGTCTCGGGTAGTGCGAACTTTAGTCGCTCGTCGATCAATGCCGACTATGCGAGTGTGACCGAGCAATCGGGTATCTATGCAGGCGATGGTGGTTATCAGATTGAGGTGG
>NZ_KV793553.1:0-1098 GCF_001808505.1 Oligella sp. HMSC09E12 | reverse complement strand
ACGCATTGAATTTCCTTTATAGAAAATTCTACCTCAAATCACTACGGTTCTGAGGGGAGATTACCCCATGCGCTTTATTGAATCCCTACTGAAGGCTCTATAAATCGCTCTTTAATAATTAAGCAGTTTGAGACAATAGCTTTATAATAAGGTTTTTTTAATTCCTTCAAATTGAAATAGTCTGGACAGAATACGCGAGTTTCACCAACATTCCATAAGAAATATCCATACAGAGTATTTGGATGTTGCTGATATGGCAAATCGGTAGAGGATAGGTAAGATTTACTGTCTTGAGTTGTTCTTGCAAATCGTTCTTTTAAGTTTAGTAATTGATTTGTTGTAATATTATTGATTTTTAATTGTTGCTTAAGTTTGAATCTTCTAATGTAATCTTCATCTAAAACATACCAAGAGGCATTACTGGGTAGCTGACTAAAAGAGGCCATACGTATAATAAATTGTTTGCCAATTGATTGTGAAAATGTTAACGGAAGTGTAAAAACAAGTGTTAATGCTACCAGGGCGATTAAGAAGTTTTTAGTGGAAAAAGTTTTATTTGGTATCTCGAGTTGCTTCGATGTTCGAGCAATATAAAAATAGATAACCATAATGATATAACTCGTTATTAAAGTTAATTTAACGCCATGCCATTTAAAAAAAAGCCAAGTAACTATAAGTATTAGTATAAAACTTACAAGAGTTAATATAATGGGGATATGATATAGGGATTTACCTTTATGATAGAGTAAAATTAAGCTCAGTATTACTAATAGTATATAACTTGCTAGTACATATGAAGTTACGAGTAAAAATACGCTTATTAGCAAAAAGGTTGCGTCTGATTTTATTGTCGCCAGAAAAAGATGCGATAGACCGAGTTCATTTAGGCTTTGCCAAATTGTTGTACCGCTTAGAAATAAAATAATAGGGGCAACAATATTAATGAATATTTTGACAGAATCTAAAGCAGAAAGATCTGTAGTCATTAGGTTATTCTGTGAGGATTGATTTTCGTTTTCCTGTTTGGTCGCTTTCATTAATTTTTGTTTGTAAAATATTTTGAGTTGTAATGACCCAGCACTTTCTGCTCACATTATG
>NZ_KV793552.1:0-6674 GCF_001808505.1 Oligella sp. HMSC09E12 | reverse complement strand
TCTTTCATTACAGTATTTCCATCTGGCTAACGCCTAGCGTAATCGGCCGGCTTTGGAGCGCCAGCGGAAAAGCCGGTCCGCGTTGACGCTTTTGTTATGTGCATATTGCTCCCTGCCTACCGGATGCCTTCATCCACCAACGCCTGCTGCCAGTCCTTTTCCATCACCATCCTGAACCGCATGGGTTCGTCCTGGTCCTCAAGCGCAAGTTGGCCAATGGAGGCCGTTACATCGGCGTAGCGAGTAAACAGCTCGAACAGCTTGCGCTTGTATTCGGTATCGTCGTTACCTTTGAGGTGGTCTCCCTTGGTCTCCAGCACCGAGAAACGGAATTTGCCTTCCTCGACGCCGTGGACGCATGCCAGCAGGTCAGGGTACACCCGATGCCGGTGCCAGCCCTGCAAGCCATAGGAGCGCTGGTTGACGGCGATTCGGTGCCACCAGTAAACACACTGGCTTTCATCCAGATACCACGCGGTATTCTTTTCCAGGTCGTTGAGTTCCTTCTGGTAGACCTTTTCAAACAGGCTCTTTTCCAGTGGCTCGCCGTTCTTGCGGTACAGCAAAGGGTCCACATCGGCCACATCAATTTCCAGGGTCTCGGCAATTTTCCAGTTCAGTGCCGGGTCATTGGAGGCGACCAGTCGCAGGGCGATTTCCCCGCTATCGAGCTTTTCTCGAAACAGGCTTTCGGCCATGGCGTTAACCTGCTCGCGCAAGTCGGCCTTCATGGTCTGCACCAGGTCCAACCGATTCACATAAATCTGTTCATCGGTCACGCCTTTGGCCCGCAGGGCGGCCAGGGTTTCGTCCAGCAGGCGCATCCCCTGCCAAGGGTTGGGCACCACATCGAGTAGCTGGCGCACCAGATAGGGGACGTCCAGCCCTTCCTCGGGCAAGGCATCGACCGCCTCCTGCTCCAGTTCGAACACCGTCTGCCCTGTCTCCTTCGCCTTGCGGTCCAGGGTCACGCGCGCCACCGTGCGTTGCAGCTTGTCGTCATCCATGACGGCCTTATCAGCCAGAAACTGCAATGCTTCCCAATCCAGGGTGCCCAGCACATCGCGTTCGTAGTCCAACGCACGATAGCCATCCGGGGCACTGCTATCACGGTGCAAGACACGGGGTAGAAAGATAGGCGGCAATCCAGCGAACTTCTCATTTCGCTGTATCGTTTCCCGGCGCATATTACGGGCCTGGCCGCTGGCAGGATCTACAGCTTTGACGCTGGAAGCCAAGTCGGCCATACCTTCATCTTCCAGTCCCTTGCGCACCCCATCGACCGCCACCGTCACATCCTGATCGAACGTGAAGACGTAACACTCGTCCAGAGCTTCCACACCGGTTGTCCGAGCGTGGGGTTGGCGCAGCACTCGCCCGATCATCTGGGTCAACGCTGTGGTGGCCGTAGTGCGTGACAAAATAGCCAGCACATAGGCAAAGGGGCAGTCCCAGCCTTCGCGCAGGGCATCCTTGGTGATGATAAAGCGCACTGCCGAGGTGGGTGACAACAGGTCTTCGTCGGCCAGCTCGTCATCACTGGAGGTCTTGAGCCGGATATGCTCTTCCTTCACTCCCAACTGGTCACGCAGGTATTCACGGGCGTCCTCAGCGTGTACGAACCCGGCGTCGCGCTGCTCTTTACCGGTACGCTCCACCCGCACCAGTACAATAGGACGGATATAACGACCAGACTCGTTCTGAAACGCCAGCGCCGCCGCTTCCAATTCCTGCTGCTTGGCATGAGCCAGCGACAACGTGTGCCGCCAACCGCCCTTGCCTTCGTTGATGACATTAATCGGCAGCTTGATCATTTCCTCATCTTTGAGGTCGGTTCCCGGTACGTTGACCAGCACGTTAGACTGGTGTTTGCCGTTGGTGTTGGGCGTCGCGGATAGCTCCAGAATGAAGCGCGGGTTGAAGCCCGCCAAGGTATCGCGGGCGGTATCGGAGCAGGCCCTATGGCCCTCGTCAATCACCACCACCGGGCGTACCAGCCGCAACACATTGCCCAGACTCTGCTTGACCGACACCGTACCCGGCACCACGCCATCGGCATAGCCGAGGTCGGCCAAATCATTCTGGTCAAGGTTTGGTACCTGCCCAAGCAGCTGCACATTCGCCTCGTTGTCGTCTTCCAATGGAAAGAAAGAAGTGAAGCGACCGCTGTCGCGGAACATCCGCAGTGTTTCCTTGGACTGGCGCGCCGCCGAAGGCAGCATCAGCAGCATCACGCACAACTGGCCTTCCACATCCTTACGGGTGAAAGCATCTCCCTTCTCAAGCAGCTTCACTCGGCCACCAGAAGCCCGCTCCAACATCTGCCGGTAGGGGTGTTCCCTATTGGCCAGTTGCTTCCAGGTTTGCCGATAAATCGCATCCGAAGGCACCACCCACAACACCATGCCGGTCTGGCGCTTGAAGTAGTCCGTCTGCACCCGTTCCAGCGAGGCAGTGGCCAGCAATGTCTTGCCGCCACCAGTCGGTACCTTCAAGCAGATATTCGGGATCGACCCGCTCAAGCCATCGTGACGCGTTAGATAAGGAGCCGCCACGGGCTTGCCGTCATGATAGAGGTAGGGCAACAAGCGTTCCGTATTGAGCTGATCCCAAGCTTCCCGGCAGTAATCGCCCAAGCTGGCCACTTTACCCTTGCTCTTCTGGAACTCGACAAAATCTTCGGCTTCTTCCCGCTTTTCAGCCAGCACCGTCAGATAGCGATCCAGCCGCTCAAGTACGCCCTGCTGGTATTCCTTCAGCTCCATGCTCAATCCCCCAGAATCCGGTGTACGGCATAGGGCAACTGGCAGAACTCAATGCGCCGCGCCGTCAGCTCCTTCTGGCTCATGAACTTGGCCACCGCGAACACAATTGCTCGCTTGCCCTTCTTGTTACCCGCCTCAATCGCAGCTACTCGCTCGGCATTTAGCGCCGCCTCATTGGAACGTAGCCACGCTTTATCGGGCTGGTAGAACAGATGGATGCGGAACAGGTCGGTTTCGCCGATTAGACCATCCGCCGCAGGCTTGCCCACCTTGTCCAGGGACTGGCCGGTGGCGGTATAGAACACATAGCGGGCCAAGGCTTCGAAACCCGGCATCCCTTCACCGGTCAGCAGACCTTCAATATCAATGGGTTCGCCCAGAGTGCAGTAGGTGAAGCTGCCACCCAAACCCGGCGCGGTATCTTTCACCGCGCGCTCGCCCGTAACAGTCAGCACACCATCTTTAATCTGTTTTTTGATAGTGTCGTATTCGTGCCCGTGAAGATTCTCAATGGACGCAATATGATCCATTACCTTTTTGCGTCGCTTCTCGTTGTTGAATGTAGTCCAGGTGATATTCTCTCGGTACAGCTCTTCGCGTTGGGTTCCGGTATAGGAGTAGCCGCTGATTACCCGACGGATGCGCTCCGCAGTAAGGGTATCGGCGTAGTCTTCACATTCGATCAGAATGAAGCGACGATTACCGTTGTCATTTTTATTCGCTTCCAGAACAGCATGAGCCGTAGTGCCCGAGCCTGCGAATGAATCCAAAATGACGGACTCTTTATGCGTGGCTAGCTCAATAATCTTCATTAAAAGCCCTACTGGCTTGGGGTAGTCAAAAGTCTTGCCTCCCATCATTGCTGACAAGAGCTTGCCGCCTAACTCAGTATTGACAGCGCTTTCATCCCAAATGGTTTTGGGTTTCTCTGTTTTTTTTACGTCCCCTCGATTTAAATAGTCTCTTATAAAAATATCCCAGCGCTCTCCACCTCCTTTCGACCTAACTATGCGGCCATAGACTCGCGCCATTTCCTCCTTTACTTTAGGACTTGACCACATCCAGCGACCCTCTCTACCGTCAGATTTTCGAGGGAGCACTTCAGCTGTAAAATTTTCGGTCTTTTCCAAAGAAACTTTACCACTATGCTCGTCAACGTATAAAGGGAAAAACATATCTGGGCGCTCTTCTCTGAGCGAAGCCGCTCCCCTTTGCCTCAACCCCAACTCTCTCCAGCGCTCTCCGAACTCATCCTCTTGATCATAAGAAGTCTCCTTTTCATCAGAAAGTTCTAGTCCATTCAACTCAAGATACTCTTTGTTTTTCGAGTAAACAAAGCAGTAATCATGTACAGTTGCGAAGAAGCTGTCTGACTGACGGCCTCTCGGATTTGCTCGTGTAGTAATGGAGGCTATAAAATTTGCTTTGCCAAAAATCTCGTCACAAAGCAACTTAAGCGAATGACCTTCATTGTCATCTAATGTAATGAAAATGCACCCATACTCCGCGAGAAGATCTCTCAGAAGATTAAGTCTAGGCCACATCATGCATAACCACTTGTCATGCCGCTCAAGGTCTTCTTTATCTACCGAGTTGGCCGATTTTTTAAGCCACTCCTTCATCAAGGGCGATCGTACATTATCGTTGTAGCACCAACTTTCGTTTCCTGTGTTGTAGGGCGGGTCGATAAAGATACAGTCCACCTTACCTGCATGGGTGGGCAGCAGCGCTTTGAGTGCTTCTAGGTTATCCCCATGAATGATCAGATTATCATCCAGCGATGGCTGTTTTCCTGCAATAGGAAGCGACTTTTCAGGCACCACCTGCAATTCACGGAACGGCACCCCAAGATGATGGGAATAGACAAACTGCTTACCCTTGAACTCAAGCGTGGGCATTAAAAACTCCTGATCCAGTCAAAGCACGCCGTGAAGGCGGGCATCTGTTGTTTAATTTCAGCCGCGCTCATGTCGCGCAGCCGCTGTTCCTGTTCGATGCAGCCTTGCGGCCAGGCCCAGGAATAGGCGGCCAGCCAGCCGGCTTGCGTCATTGCACATAACGCCCGGCTCACACGCCGGTTTGGAGCTGCGAAGCGGCGGAAAATCGGTCGTTGTGCAGCCGTTTGTTAGCACTATTTTCGGGTTATCCAATTTGCGACGAAGTCTGGATTTATTAATAAGTAGGCCCCACCCAATAAAAAAGCCACAAATACGAACCAGACTTTGCCTGAGAAAAACGAGGTAGATCTTGTCAAGAAAAACCAAAATCCTTGCATAGCTCCAGGCGAGCGTTGATTCATCAGAGCTAGATAATGGATTGATGAAAATGCAGTAAAAATAATCGCTAATGCAACGAGTGCAACGCCAGACACATGAGCAAACATAAAGTTTCGCCCGTACTCGCTTAACCAGTCAGTGTAGAAGCCCAAAAAGCTATTGTTTATCGCACCCTGCTGAATACTTGGATCGAAATTTATCTTCGCCAAATTAAGCAGATAGACAGAGACACAAAGCAATATCATTGGGCCAGCCGTGTAAAGCCACCAGTCATCCGATGTATAGTGCCCCTTAGCCAAAGATATAATTATTGTCGTAACCGAAAAGCTCAACACTGATAATATAGCGGTCGCCAAATAATACTGAACCACATCGAAATATATAGCGTACTTCCAAATCATAAAAACTAGGGCAAAAACACCTATTATTAACAATGCCACTCCATCATCCGATCCATTAGATGTCCGGCTTCTCTCGACAACCTTAGTTACATAAATGGTCCTTGTTTGAGTAACCGTTGCTGGAGCCTGTGTCCCAGGAGACTTCGTCAAACCTGAAAATAAAGCTGCAAAGATCACCCCCATTAAAGGGCCAAGCAGTAGGCTCTGCGCCAAAGGGTTGTGTACAAATTCCAAAATTACTTCCATTTCTGAGGGTGTCTCCTGAACGGTGCTAACGCCTGAATTAAGCCGCGCCGCGAAGCAGCGTCGGCTTGAATGAATTGTTAGGCATCAGCTGACTCCCCAGAGTGCGTTACATTTACAATTGTGTTGCCCTTGTGCTGCGCGATAGTGAGCATAGGAGTTGCTTTGCACCCCTCACACCAGAAATGAACTGTAAGACCGTTGCGACGAGAACTTGGGTTCCCTGAAAGAGACGTGTCCATAGTGGCTTTACCCTCCGCAACAGTTACGTGCAACCCAGATGTTGCGTCTTCACTACGATCGAAGATCTCGACTCGATCATGATGTAGATAATTAAATCCGCAATTTGGGCAGAGGAGTTCAGCACCCCAGCCATCCTCATAGTTGTCGAGCTTGACCTGCATTGAACTCTCCTCTGATGTCTAACGTTTGAGGTAAGCGGCTGGCTCAAAGCCAGTCCGCTTGAGCGATGGGTTAGAGATCATTACTTTGCCCCTTCACCCAACAAAAACCTGCATGGCGTATCGCCAAACGAGCTTGAGAAATAGGGCCGATATGGTGCGTACTGCGTGTATGACTTGTAGGGCTTGTACTGCTTATACGATTTGTAAGGCTCATACTGTGTGGAGCCGAGGGCTTCTTTGACTGCGCAGGCTGCATTTCCTTCGTGATCACGGACAACGCCTTTTACGAACCAACCAAGATGTTTACCGTTAAAACCATAGACGTGATAGCCACCGCTGCTGTCCTTCTCAAGGTATGCGACTGGTTTCCCACTCCAAAGATATATCGTTAGCTCGTCATCAATGGCGATATACGCCTCGGCTTTTCCTGCACCATTGAATAAAGTTACTTCATCGTCGGCATGTGCGACAACTGCCAAAGTGCTTGTAAGCAGTACAAAAATGAAATGGAGGAGTCGGTTCATTTGATGATCTCTAACATGTATTAGATTGCCTTCCACATAAGCCAATCATCGTGAAGGCGGT
>NZ_KV793551.1:61168-62129 GCF_001808505.1 Oligella sp. HMSC09E12 | reverse complement strand
ATCACATCATCAATTTGCTTTAAAAAATTCATGACGGATTGGGGCGCTTTTTTTGCGCCTGACTCAATTTGTTGAATTTCATTTATGCTTAAGCCGGTTTGCTCAGCAACCCACTCAACTGATAAACCAAGCGACTCTCTTAATTCTTTCATTGTTTCCCTCGTTTTAACTTTGCGCTACCCTTGCTTACGGTACTTATCATGTTTATTGTTGATTTGTTTCCCGCTTGATCAAATAGCTTTTAAATTGGCGTCTGTTTTCTTAATGTTTTTATATTGTTCCGTTATGTTAAGTATTTTTTGAAGTTTTTCGAACTATCAATAATATTACTAACAACTCGTTCAATTTCTTGCTCACTAATGCGATAGCCTATGTGTTCAGCGTCAATATCATGCTCATTACATTCAATTTCTACCACATTTTCGTTTTCGTCAACATCTAAATAAGCAAAAACTTTCGTTATAGAGACAAAATCATCTGCATTAATGATTGAGCTATCTATATCTAGCGCCAAGAAGTAATCAACATGAGACAGCTGAGAGTTTGTTGGATCATGGTCACTAACTCTTACAGCCATGCCGTTAACTTCAAAATAAGCACTGCAAGACTGAGCGCTGCCGCCAGTGATAGTTACTTCAACCTCTTGGCTTATTGCATCAATGATTTTTGTAGTGATATTGTCAAGCGTGAAGTACATGTTGATTCCTCTTTTCCGTGTGTGTTAGCCATTAACTTTATTATAGTGCATACACTATAATAAGTCAAGCATTATTTAGCTACTCCCCATGCTCGTAATAAAAATCCAAAAGGCAATTAATCGCCTCGATGCCTGTCATGTTTTTTTCGTCTCGAAAGCGATTCATGCGCTCTCTAGTAGTATCGACTTCCTCAGCAGAACCCTGATATCTCAAGTGCTTCTTTAATCCTTCCTTAAGCATTCTTGAGTTGTGTGCGTTGGCGG
>NZ_KV793551.1:8364-61148 GCF_001808505.1 Oligella sp. HMSC09E12 | reverse complement strand
GCATTCTTGAGTTGTGTGCGTTGGCGGTTTTGCCTCGCAATTTCTTACTATGCTCAGTTTGAGCGTTAGTATTGTGTTGTTTAGTCATATATATAACCTCAATTACCACACAGGCGGCAAAGCCCACATCTTTATTTGTGGGCTTTTTCTTTTACAAACTAAAAATATTCTAAGCGGTTTAACCTATTTACCGCTCAAGATATAATTCAAGCAATTCATCAAATTGGCAATTGATAAAATCTTCCAGATCATACCAATCAATGTGCGTGAGGGTGTTTCTATCTACCTCATTCCCATTAGCATCAAAAAACATAACGTTATCATTACCTACAATTTTATCAGCGGTATATTTCTCATCATTTATTTGAACAGTCAAGTAGAATTGATTATGAGAAGTTTGTTCAGCGTTTTTGAATTCAATGGTGTTTTGAAAGTTATCAACCAACTCAAACCAATCTCTTTCTAAAAAGAGAACGTGCGCATTACCATCATAAGTGTAAGGAGCCGAAAATTCCAACGAAGGGTTGTCATCAATAGACACATTGTCAACGGCATCTATTGCTTGAGTCATTATGCTATCCCAAGAAATATTTTCTAAAGTCCTTTTTGAAAGGATTTTTTTGACTTCCTCAATAAATTTGGCTTCAGCCTCATTAGATCGAAATACATTAAACATATTCTACTCCTTGTGTGTTAATAACATGATCTGCCGTTCAACTCATTAACTTTATTATAGTGTATACACTATAATTAGTCAACACCTTTTATCATTTATTTTTGTGTACCGTAAAATGTGGTTTGTTGTACGCAAAGGGATTTATGTATTGTTGGCTGAACGCTATTTTGTGGGCACTGTATAAATCCCACATTTTTCCCACTTAACTTCCTGAAAGCCTTTGTTTTAAATGATTTCGGCTCTCCCCGTGGTTTCTAAGATAATATTATATTTTTCTTTAACCGCTTTGCTAAAAACTTGTTTTGTTATTTCCCAGGCAAACTCCCCTGTGTATTTTCCTGCGCCTTCACCATGTATTTTTTGTATTTCTTCATAATATTCATGGTATTTTCTATATTCATCCGTATTTATAACTAATACGTTATCTAGTGTTTTTAACAACTCTTCGATTGCTTGTGATTTTCCAGCCCCTGCTTGACCTCCGACAATAACACCGAAAGGTTTGTTATGTTCAGGCGTGACCCCTGTTGAATTCAAAAGAAAATCCCATATCAATGGTAATTTATCTTTTAAATCCTTATGTAGATCATAAATTTCTATATTCAAGTTTATCTTTTTAATTTAGGCAAGTCTTTGTATCGGTTGATAATGGTTCGGACGTTTTTAACAATATCATCAAAATCCAGTTTTTCAGGTTTTGAACGGTAGATGGTCATACGTAAATTAGCCAAGTATTTTATATCTTCGCTTTCCTCTAACTCAGCTCTTTGTAGTCTAGAAAGCATGGTTGCGCTTGCGGTTGCCACAAACTCAATAAGTACATCTTTTTCCATTAAAGTAGCCATTTAAAACTCCTTTTTAATTAATGTATTATATTACATCAGTTTAGCTTTTACTTTTTTAGGCTCTTCTTTTTTTCACCAAGCGGCGTTATTGACGTTTATTGCGACGGCTTCTGGCATGAGCTGGTTTGGGCTAGCTTCTGCCTTTTGGGGTATTCTGATCGGTATGTGTGCTGCCTTACTATTTAATCCTAAATTGCGTGGTGGGATCCGGTCTTTATTAAAGAAAGCCTAGGGGTGAGGAGTTAAAAACTTGCTAAGACAGGCTTTTTTGCGCATCACCCCTAAAGCACCAGTGTTTATAGTCAATGCACTTATGGCTCAATGGTAGGTGTGTTTTTATCCTGTTGTAGGGCTTTGCTGCTTAAAATAGCTAAATGCTCGTTAATTTTAAAGAGTACCACCGTTAATTCACAATAAATACGTCCGGCAATCACACCACCAATTAAAACCGCAAGACCGGATAAAATTTGACCGTTGATGATAGCGGACAAAGAAGCAATCACAACGGCCACCAAGATAAACCAATAAACGAAGGTGACGATTTTTGGGAAAATAAACTTGTCTAAATATAAAAAATCACGGAAATTCATAGCTATTCCTCCTAAAAAAAAATGATGATAAGTTGTCCAAAGGAGTGTGGATTTTTAGTTTAACAGCGTAAAGTGTAAATCAACAACCCTTTGTACAGGTGCTGAGAAAGCACAGCTTAGCCTAGGCTATAATAGCGATACCAAGTTATCACTAGACCTTCTCATAGATAAGATTAACGTCTTTTTATGAAAATTATTCGTATCGATTCCATTCCTATTAAGCTGCATTTTAAAGCGATTAAAAATCTGTATATTCGTGTGTTACCGCCCGCAGGAGAGGTAGTGGTGTCGGTGCCACAGAGGATGAGAGAGGAGTTGGCGCTGGCGTTTATTAATCAGCGTTTGTCTTGGATTAAGAAGCAGCGGCAAAAATTTGCTCATTATCAAGCCGTGCCAGCGCTGCAATATGAAACCGGTGAACGACATTATTTATGGGGCAAGCTCTACCCCTTGTATGTGTTTGAGGGTTATGCTAAGCATGAGATTTATCACGATGCGGAGGGCTTAAATATGTTTGTGCGAGACGGCACGAGTAGCAAAGGTAGGGCCTTGGTAATGCAGAATTTCTATAAAGCGCAGATACGGGCCGCTTTAAAGGATTATGTGCCCAAGTGGGAGAGACGCATGGGGATTAGTGCGCCTATCATTGATTTGCGCACTATGAAAAGCCGGTGGGGCAGTTGCCGCAGTGATGGACAACGTATTTGTTTAAATACGGAGCTGGCTAAAAGACCGCTTGAAAGTTTGGAGTATGTGTTGGTGCATGAATTAGTGCATTTGTTTGAGCAAAGTCATAACCAGCGCTTTCAAGCCTTGATGGATAAGTGTTTAGCGGATTGGCGAGAGCGTAAACAGCGTCTCAACCAGCCTTTAGTTTAGAGAGTAAGGAGTTTTGATGGCAGTGGTTTTATCCATGATTGCTAAGGGTTTATATATCATCGGTGGGGTGACGGTGTTTTTTGCGATTTTATGTCTCAGCACCTTAAATGCTAAGCCTAATGCCAAAAACCAAGCATTATTGGCGCAATTGAGTCCCGAACAAATAGCGCAGGGCAAGAAAAACGCTCGCAATGCCATTATCTATATTTTTTTGCTGGGATTAATCCTTGCATTAATCGGCTATGTGTTGAGTGTGTTTAGCGGTCGTTTATAGGGGGGTATCAGGGGCTTGCGCAATGGCAAACCCCTGATGATTGCTAGTGAGATGGGCGTTTATTCGTTTATTTTTTAAGCTTGGCAAAGGCCGCTGCCATTGCACCCATCGGCGCATCATCACGTCGATTTGAGGCGTGTGTGCCGGTACGCTGATGTTTGCTGCGATTATCACGCCGTTCATTGTTACGACTATCGCTACGTGCTGTGCGATTGCTGCTGCCAATGTCATCATCTAAACGCATGCTGAGATTGATACGATTTCTATCTACCTCTACTTCCAGTACTTTGACTTTCACCGTTTGACCGACACGCACCACCTCACGTGGATCAGTGACGTACTTATTGGATAAGCAGGAAATATGCACTAAGCCATCCTGGCCTACACCAATATCCACAAAAGCACCAAAAGCGGCTACATTACTAACCACACCTTCTAGAATCATACCGGGAATCAGGTCGCGTATGGATTCAATCCCTTCTTGGAAGGTGGCTGTTTTGAATTCAGGGCGTGGGTCGCGACCGGGTTTTTCTAACTCATTAAAAATATCTTTAACCGTTGGTAAGCCAAATTGTTCGTCAGTAAAGCTACTTGGCGAGAGTCCTTTGAGAGCATCGGTTTTGCCCATAATATCTTTGATATCAGCTTGAATTTTTTCTAAAATGCGCTCAACTACTGGATAGGCTTCGGGGTGTACCGCCGAGGCATCCAGTGGATTGTCGCCGTTTTGAATGCGTAAGAAGCCGGCTGCCTGTTCAAAGGTTTTAGGGCCGAAGCGAGACACTTCCAGTAGCTTTTGGCGATTGTCAAAGGCGCCGTTTTGGTCACGCCAGGCGACAATGTTTTTAGCCAGGGTGCTATTTAAACCAGAAACGCGCGCAAGCAGTGCTGCCGATGCGGTGTTGACATCAACCCCTACGGCATTGACGCAATCTTCAACCACCGCATCCAAGGAGCGGGCTAGCTCGCCTTGATTAACATCGTGTTGATATTGACCGACGCCAATGGCTTTGGGCTCAATTTTAACTAATTCGGCTAATGGGTCTTGCAGACGACGGGCAATGGAAACTGCACCACGTAAACTCACATCCAGATCGGGGAATTCAGTGGCCGCTAGTTCTGAAGCAGAATAAACTGAGGCACCAGCTTCGGAAACCACGATCTTTTTAACCTTATCGAGTTTAAATTCCTTAATCAGTTCGCTAATTAAACGCTCGGTCTCACGCGAAGCGGTACCGTTGCCGATGGCAATTAACTCAATATTATGCTTGGCCACTAACGCTGCTAGGGTATGAATACTGCCTTTACGGTCAAGGCGGGGTTCAAAGGGGTAAATGGTCGTGGTCTCAAGCACCTTGGCCGTGGCATCAATGGCGGCTACCTTGACCCCCGTGCGAATCCCAGGGTCCAAGCCTAGCACGGCTTTAGGACCTGCTGGCGCTGCCAATAATAAGTCCTTTAGATTGTCGGCAAAGACTTTAATTGCCTCTTCTTCAGCGCGTTGGCGTAACTGACTAATAAACTCAGTTTCAAAGGCGGTGAGTAATTTTACACGCCACGTCCAACGGCAAACATCGGCTAGCCATTTGCCGCGGGCTGAGGCATCTGCGTCAAATTCTGCACCCAAATCAAAGTAGCGCTCAATGCGCTCAATACAAGGATGCGGTACCAGCTCCTCCTGCGCTTCAGATAAGCCAATACGTAAATCCAAGCAGCCCTGTTGACGTCCGCGTAGCATGGCTAGAATACGGTGCGAGGGTAGACTCGCCAAAGACTCACTAAAGTCATACCAATCGCGGAATTTATCGCCTTCATCTTCTTTGCCGGCGACCACGGTGGAGTATAAAAGACCTTGTTGAGACAGGAACTCTCGCAGCTGTGCTAATAAATCCGCATCTTCGGCAAAGCGTTCGGCCAGGATATCGCGCGCACCATCCAATGCCGCTTTAGTATCGGTGATTTTATGCTCTGCATTTAGATAATCTGCGGCTAAGGTTTCAGGATCCGCAGTATGATCCTCTAGGATAGCATTTGCCAAGGGCTCTAAACCAGCTTCTATGGCGATTTGAGCACGGGTGCGACGCTTAGGCTTATAGGGAGCATACAAGTCCTCTAAGCGTTGCTTAGTGTCTGCCGCCATTAGCTGCTGCATTAACTCGGGTGTCAGCTTTTCTTGAGCATGAATCGATTCCAGAATGGCGAGTCGGCGCTCTTCCAACTCCCGTACATATAGCAATCGTACTTCTAGTTGACGCAACACTGTATCGTCCAAACCACCAGTCGCTTCCTTACGATAGCGTGCAATAAAGGGCACCGTGGCACCTTCATCTAATAAATTGACGGCTGCAGCAATTTGACTGGCTTTTACCGTTAGTTCCTCAGCAAGTTGTTGAATAATACGCGCACTATCGACTTCCTGTGGAATAGCTAATGATGAATGTTCAGGTTGTAGACTTACAGATTCGGTCATCTCACTCTCAAGTTTTTTGGTTTGAAAGCTTGTCATTTTGCCACAATTAGGTGGCTAAATATATTCATTGACTAGGATTGCTACAATTGCTTATGTGAAAATAAGCATAATAAGTGACGTCTTTTTTGTAGGAGCCGCTCTTGAGTTTTGATGTCAGTCGATTTTTTTCAGATGATGGGCCTTTTGCCGAATCTGTTAGTCGCTATACTAAGCGTCAGGCACAGACTGAGTTGGCGCAAGCGATAGAAAATACTTTCATGACAAAGGGCACGCTGGTGGCTGAGGCAGGTACCGGTACAGGTAAGACCTGGGCCTATTTAGTACCCGCATTATTAGCGCCTGGCAAGGTGATTATATCGACGGGTACACGCAATTTACAGGACCAGATCTTCACTAAGGATGTGCCACAGGTTTGCCAGGCCATGGGTATTCCAGCCTTGGTCGCTGTGCTTAAGGGACGTTCTAATTACGTTTGTCACCATTATTTAAAGCAGCTTGAGGAGTCAGATGCGGGTTTGCACTCTAAGCTAGAAGTGCCCATGCTGCAAGCGATACGCCGCTTTGCTGATACTTCCGCAACGGGTGATAAGGCGGATTGTGCTGCCGTACCTGAGACAGCGAGCATTTGGCAACGGGTGACTTCCACTGCTGAGAATTGCTTAGGTCAAGACTGTCAGTTTGCAGAGGAGTGCTTTACGAATAAGGCGCGGGCGCGTGCTCAAGAGGCGGATGTGGTGGTGATTAATCACGCTTTGTTTATGGCGGATTTGTCCCTTAGGCAGGAGGGTATTTTTGATTTATTGCCTAGCGCAGAGGCCGTCGTCTTTGATGAGGCGCATCAACTGCCGGATTATGCGACGCGCTTTTTAGGTGAGCAAATTAGCGGTCAAAAAATTGCTGATTGGCAAAAACGCAGTCTTAGCATCGTGCGCGCCCAGTTAAAAGGCATTGCCAAGGACATTGAGCCTATCGTGCAGGAGATAGCCAAGGCGCTGATGGAGTTTAGACTACAATTGATGCCGCTTGAGGAAATGCCAAATGCGCAGGCTTTGGTGCATAATCTGGAAAATTATGAACGAGTGATGGGGCGTTTTGATGAGTTGGCGCAGGCAATTCAGCAATTGGTGCGAACTTTATTAAACTATCAGGAATCCCATCCCGATATTAAAGCAGCAACCCGTGAGGGCGCGGCACTATATGATAGTTTGATGC
This sequence comes from Oligella sp. HMSC09E12, assembly GCF_001808505.1. Taxonomy (NCBI): domain Bacteria; kingdom Pseudomonadati; phylum Pseudomonadota; class Betaproteobacteria; order Burkholderiales; family Alcaligenaceae; genus Oligella; species Oligella sp. HMSC09E12. Next base: position 54,202 of record NZ_KV793551.1, on the reverse strand, counting down.
GTTGGGCACGTAGCCATCAGCCAGCGGCTGATGCAGAGGGTGCCACGCAGGTCGCTGCAAGTAGCGCTAGTGATAGTCTCAGTTCCTTGGTGGCTGAGCAGATGGATGAAGAGCACCAAGCAGTGGCTGAGCTTGAAACAAGCTATGTGTGTTGGCTCAATTTAACTCAACACTATTTTCAGCTTCATCGGGCTCCCTTGAGTGTGCGACATTTCGGTCGCTTTAAGCAGGCAGATCAGGCCTGGGTCTTTACCTCAGCGACTTTGTCAGTGAATGGTAATTTTGATCATTTTGTTAATAATCTTGGGCTCTATGGTGCCATTGAACGGGTATGGGAATCACCCTTTCAATATCAGGATAAAACCATTATGCTGATTCCTAAACTGCCGTTGCCGGATGATTTTTCATTTAGAGAACGCTTTCTGGACGTGCTGATGCCTTTGATTGAAGCAACGCATGGCGGTGTTTTGTTGTTATGCACTTCCCTGAAAGCGGTTGATGAGTTTTCAGAGATGTTATTAGCGCGGCTGGATGAGGCAAATATTGATCGTGCTTTATTAAAGCAGGGGGATAATTCTCGCGCTTATTTGATGGAAAAATTCCGTCAAGAGGGCAATGCTATTTTGGTGGGTAGCTCCAGTTTTTGGGAGGGCGTGGACTTTCCCGGCGATTTATTGACCTTGGTGGCAATAGATAAAATCCCATTTATGTCACCAGATGACCCGGTGCTGGATGCACGCATTAGGGATTGTGAAAATCGTGGCGGCAGTCCCTTTTTTGAGATCCAGATCCCGCATGCTGCAATTGCTCTCAAGCAGGGGGCGGGACGTTTGGTGCGCAGTGAAAATGAAGCAGGGGTATTGCTCATTGGTGATGTACGCTTGGTGGAAAAAGGCTATGGTAAAAGGCTTTGGCAGGGTTTACCGGACTTTTATCGAAGCCGAAATCCAGAGGATGCCTTACAATTTTTGCGCTATTTGGCCGAGCAAGGTAAATAAAAAGTAAAAGGGGTTTAGTTTTCGAACTAAACCCCTTTAAGTCTAAACTAATTAAACCACGTTGCTGGTTTGAAAACATCTAACCAACTGGAATCCTTGTCAAGACCATGCTCCGGATAGTCGGAGTTTGGGAAGTTCTGTGTAAATACACGCTGAGCGTCAGCGGCTTGATCATGTAGGCCTAAAGCCTCATAGGACTTCATCATAATATACAGCGCACGCTCCGTTGCCGTTACTCCAGAGAAATCTCTTAATACCGCCTGTGCACGGTTAATGGCAGCCACATAGCCATGGCGCTCATAGTAGTATTGGGCGACATTGACCTCGTTTTCAGCGATGGTGCTAATTAACCAGTTTAGACGTAGTCGTGAGTCCTCGGCATAGCGACTCTGTGGGAAGCGCTCGACTAGCTCACTAAAGGCGGCATAAGACTCACGCAAGCCCTTAGGGTCACGCTCGCTCGGGTCCTGACCCGTATAGCTGCTTAAGAAAGCGCTCGGCGGGGTGAAAGTAATTAAGCCCTTAAGGTAGAGCATATAGTCGGTATGCGGGTGATTTGGATATAAGCGATGGAAGCGATCAATCACTGCCTTGGCTTGCTCCGGTTCGTCATCACGCCAGAGCACATAAGCCTCGTCAATCATGGCTTGCTGTGCGTAGCTGGAGTAGGGGAAGCGTGTGCCAATGGTATGTAAATAGGCACTGGCGGTATTCCATGAGCTACTACGAACGTTTTCGCGAGCCGCATCATATAGTTGAGGCGCAGACCAACCGATGGTCTCATCGTTAATCTTGTCACGGGTGCTTGAGCAGGCGGTTAATAAACTGACGCCAAGAACGAGTACTATGGATTTAAAGGTGTTAGTTTGCATATTTACAATTTAAAATAAGAATACTTGCGTGATATGATGCTTTATTCTGTTTAATAGAAACTATGATAACAGCCTTTTAGGATCCTATCGTTGCTGTTGATTACAATATTCGAAAAATCAACAGCGTATTTTGCCAGATCAATTAAAAACTCATTACACAGAGCCTGCTATGACCGACCAATCCCTTGAAACCGCTGAGCATTTCGACGACGATGCAGTAGAACCTGAGGCTTTGGAATTTGAAATGCCCTTAAACTTCAGCAGCGAACGTTTGGATAAGGTACTAGCTACCTTATTGCCGGCGCATTCACGCAGTCGCTTACAACAGTGGATCAGCGATGGTTGGGTCAAGGTCAACGGACAAGCAGCTAAAGTGCGCCAAACCATTCGAGCGGCTGATCGCATTACCGTAAGGGAACAGGCGGCACCGGAGCAAATGGCATTTAGCCCGGAGAATTTGCCGCTTGATATTATTGCGGCTACTGAGCATTATATTATTGTGAATAAGGCTGCTGGTATGGTGACGCACCCGGGTGCTGGCAATTGGTCAGGTACCTTATTAAATGGCTTGTTATACCATTTTCCAGAGTTGGCGCAGATACCGCGCGCGGGCATTGTACATCGACTGGACAAGGATACCTCCGGCATCTTAATGGTGGCCCGTACGGAAATTGCTCAAACCGATTTGGTGCGGCAATTACAAGCACGTTCGGTAGGACGTCAATACGTGGCTTTGTTAAAAGGGCATATTGCCGAGGCGGGTACGATTGACGCAGCGATTGGTAGAGATCGCCGCGTGGCGGTAAGAATGTCCACCGACTCACCTATTGCGCCCAAGGAAGCGCGCACGCATTTTCAACGACAGGCCTTGGGTACATGGCAGGGACATCCGATCAGTCGGGTTGAATGTCGTTTAGAGACGGGTCGTACTCACCAGATTCGAGTACATTTAAGTAGTCTAGGGTATCCGCTACTGGGTGATGGTTTATATGGTGGTCCAGCTTGGCTGGGGGCAGAGCGGCAGATGCTACATGCTCAGCAGTTGAGTTTTATGCATCCAGTGGATGGCGTGCCGCTGCATTTTACGGCACAAATACCCGCAGCGATGCAGCAGATAATAGATGCTGTTGATTGGATTGAAAGTTAATCGTAGCCGCAGGAGGCGTGATGGAGGTTCCTTTTTTCTATCCTAAACCCCATGCAGCGTATCGTGAGTTGCATGGTCTGCCCGTCATTAGTGGTCCTGCTATTGATGGTCTGGCGTATTTTAGTAGCACCGCTAGCAGTGGCCGCGACGTGTCGGCCAGCGGCTCAGCCGATCGTGATGCCTTTAGTGCAGCAGGATTTAATTTGGGCTTATCCACGGGCGCCGAGCGCGATTTGGTACTAGCCAACCGCAAGCGCTTACAAGAGGAATTGCCGGCGGCGCCGATTTGGATTGCACAGGTACATGGTGCAGCGGTTTTTGATGCTGACCAATGGCAGCCAGCTGATGAGATCACTCGAGCGGATGCCAGCATTACTACTCAGCCTGAGCGTGTGTTAGTGGTACAAACGGCGGATTGTATGCCGCTTGTGCTGTTGGGTGCAGAAGCACAAGTGCTAGGAGTGGTGCATGCGGGGTGGCGTAGTTTATTGCTTGGGGTGATTGAAAACACTATTGAGGCAATGAGGCAGAAGGTGGCTACGCCAATTGCTCATGTGTGGATAGGCCCTTCTATCGGTGCGGCTGCTTTTGAGGTGGGAGCGGAGGTGCGCGCAGGCTTTGTAGAGTCTAACCCAGCGTATGCGGCTTTTTTTACACCTTCTAAAACGCAGGCGGATAAATACTATGGTGATTTAGTAGCTATTGCCAATCATAAACTGCACAGTCTTAAGCCTCGAGGATGGGTGGCTGCAGATTGCGGGATCTACTTTTCAGGACTTTGTACTTATAGTCTTGCCAGTTGCTTTTATTCCTATCGTCGTAATGCGCAGACGGGGCGGCAGGTGACCGTGGCTTATTTAACTAAGCCTTAATTAATTCCAGTAAGCAGCTGTGTGCTTGCTAAGAGGGGCGCAACTCAGCACCGCCAGATGAATTTAAATTTGCTTGTCATAATTCTTATTTACAATAAAGAATTAGGTGTTTGTTCAGATAATTGGAATATTTCTTTGCTACACTATAAATAGAGATTCAAGTTCTATGCTAGACACCAAAGCCTATCGCATTCTTAGATGGAGATGATTAATGGAGCAGTTTAATTTAGCCAATAACCCATGGCTGGCCTCATGGAATAATTTGACCAGTTCAGCCGATTGGGAAGTATTTAAAAGTGATTTTGTCAAAAAGTTTCAACATCTGATGCAGCTTAGCCAAGAGGGTAATCTTCCGGAATTACGTGACCGTCGTTTCCGTGATGCGGCTTGGGCCGAAAATCCGCAGCTTCATTTATTAGCGCATTTATATGTTTTATCATCTGAAACAGTAGAAAAAATGACGGCTAAGTTTGATCTACCTAAGCGTATGCAAGAGCGTTTACAGTTTTCGGTAGATCAGTGGTTAGCGGCGATTGCTCCTTCTAACTTCTTTAGTTTTAATGCCGAGGCCTTAAAGGCGTTCCAAGACACTTCCGGTGAGTCTCTACAAAAGGGGATGCAGAACTGGATGGATGACTTACGCAAGGGTCGCATGACGCAGACCGATGAGACGGCCTTTGAAGTGGGCGTGGACTTAGCGGTGACTGAGGGATCGGTGGTTTTTGAAAATAAATTTTTCCAGTTGATCCAATATCAGCCGAAGCTTGATCAGGTGTTTGAGACACCAATGCTGATAGTGCCACCATGCATTAATAAGTTCTACGTGATGGACTTGCAAAAGGATGAGTCGCTAGTGCAGTACTTGGTAGAGCAGGGCCATAATACCTATTTAATTTCTTGGCGCAATCCTTTATCAAGCGATGATGATGGCATCAGCGAGGCGACGTGGGATGACTATATTGAACACGGCATTTTAAAGGCCATGGAGGTGGTGCAGGCCATTAGCGCTCAACCCCAACTAAACGTGACAGCGTTTTGTGTGGGCGGCACAATGACGGCCACCGCAATCTCTGTGTTAAAAGCGCGTGGTGTTGATATTGTTAAGTCCTTAACCCTCTTAACCACCTTCCTGGATTTCTCTGAGACTGGTGTGTTGGATGTCTTTATTGATGAATCCATGGTGCTTAGAAATGAGCTTAAAATGGGCAAGGGTGGCTTAGCTTCGGCTGATATGCTAAATAGCACCTTCTCGTGGCTCAGACCCAATGAACTGGTTTGGAACTATGTGGTGAGTCGCTACTTTAAGGGTGAGGCGCCAGCAGCTTTTAATATTTTATATTGGAATGCTGATAGTACGAATTTACCTGGTCCTTTCTATGCCTGGTACTTACGTAATACCTATTTGGAAAATAACTTAGCCAAGCCAGATCATGCCGTGGTTTGCGGTGAAAAGGTTAACTTCGGTCGGATTGATATACCATCTTTTGTATACGCTTCCATCGCCGATCATATCGTGCCTTGGGATTCTGGTTTTGCATCGGCTAAGTTGATTTCTGGTCCAGTGCGTTTTGTCTTGGGTGCTTCTGGTCATATTGCTGGTGTGATTAATCCACCGCACAAGAATCGTCGCAACTACTGGGTTAATGAAAATACGCCTGACGATCTGAACCGTGCTCAAAGTGCTGGTGATTGGTTGGCAGAAGCTACTGAAAAGCCTGGTAGTTGGTGGCCTGCGTGGGCTGAGTGGTTGGCACAACAAGGCGGTCGCAAGATCCGTGCCCGCAAGACCATGGGTAGTCGCCAGTATCCGGTCATTGAGCCAGCACCAGGGCGTTATGTTAAGGTTAAAGCAATAAGTTAATAATGCCAATTTTAAGTTTTAATTAATGCATATCAGCATCTGATAAATAGCGCTAATCCTAGGCGCTGCCTCGCTTGGAGCTTAGGATTACCCTTATAGACAGTATGCTGATGTGCAGTTTACAGTTAACAAACATTGTCATGTAATCAAAAGGAGAGTGGCTTATGAGCTCAAAGAAAAGAATAGCCTATGTTACGGGTGGTATGGGTGGTATCGGTACAGCAATTTGTCGTCGTTTAGCCGATGACGGCTTTACCGTAGTTGCTGGTTGCGGCCCTACTCGTAATTTTCAAAAGTGGCTGGATGAGCAAAAAGCTGATGGTTATGAGTTTCATGCCTCCGCCGGTAACGTCGCTGACTGGGATTCCACTGTCAAGGCTTTTGAAAAGGTTCGTCAAGAAGTCGGTGAGATTGATGTACTTGTGAATAACGCCGGTATTACGCGTGATGGCGTCTTCCGTAAGATGTCCGTTGAGGATTGGACTGCGGTGATGGACACTAACCTAAACAGCTTATTTAATGTGACTAAGCAAGTAATTGAGCACATGTATGAGCAACGTTGGGGTCGCATTATTAATATCAGCTCGGTTAACGGTCAAAAGGGTCAGTTTGGTCAGACTAACTACTCTACCGCTAAAGCGGGTATTCACGGTTTCACAATGGCCTTGGCGCAGGAAGTGGCAAGTCGTGGTGTGACGGTTAATACCGTTTCTCCTGGTTATATCGGTACGGATATGGTGCGTGCGATTCGTCCTGAGATTTTAGAGCAGATCGTGGGTACCATCCCTGTGCGTCGCTTAGGTGAGCCTGAAGAGATTGCATCGATCGTTGGTTGGTTAGCTTCGGATGATGCTGGCTTCTCTACCGGTGCCGACTTCTCGCTTAACGGCGGTCTTCACATGAGCTAATCAGTAGGAATTTTAGCTAGTAGTATTAATATGTCAGAAATTAAGCAAGATAGTTCTCGTGTTATTAAAAAGTATCCTAATCGTCGTCTTTATGATACGCAGGCGAGTAGTTACATCACCTTAGCCGATGTGAGGGATTTGGTGGTTGCCTCAGAGCGCTTTACCGTGATTGATGCAAAAACCAATGAAGACATTACACGGAGCATCTTGCTACAAATTATTCTGGATCTTGAGAGTGCTGGTGTGCCGATGTTTAGCACCAACACTCTCAGACAGATTATCCGTTTTTACGGGCATGCCATGCAGGGTGTGATGGGTACCTACCTAGAGCAAAACATGCAGGCATTTACTGAAATTCAACAGCAATTGAGTCAGCAATATGAGGAGCTTTACCCGACTCAATTTAAGCCTGAGGCATGGGCTGATCTGATGTCCATGCAAAATCCTTTGATGAGTCGCATGATGAGTAGTTATGTGGAACAGACTAAGGATCTTTATCTCAATATGCAAGAACAGATGCAAAATCAAACCCAGCAGTTGCTAAAGGTGTTTAGTCCTGCTGCTTTTAATCAAGCCGCCGAGAGCAAAAAGAGCACGAAGAAGTCCAAGTAGTTAGCTTGCTATATAACCAAAGCCTTGATTAGTCAAGGCGGATAATTCCCGGTTTTTAGCCTTATCGTTGGGAACCTTGATTATGATCAATCCCAATTAAGCCCCCTAACTTTATAATTGAACTACGGGTGATATCACCCAGTTTTTAACGATTCAAGGGGGAATCTTATGAATAATTAACAATGGCTTTATTGGCCTGTGGTGCTTTTGGTTTTGTGGCTGCACCTGCGATGGCGCAACAAGCGGAGGGTGAACGCTATAAGCCGAATAATGAGTTGATTCAAGTGATCGAAGCTCACAAAGTGGAAAATCAGGCTGAAGTGGAATTGGGTAAAAAGCTTTGGTTTGATAATCGTCTATCTCGTTCTGGTTTTATCTCCTGTAACTCCTGTCATAACTTGATGTTAGGTGGTGCGGACCATTTAGTTAGCTCAGTGGGCGACTATTGGGCACAGGGTCCGATTAACTCACCTACCGTTTTAAACTCTAGTTTAAACTTTGTTCAGTTCTGGGATGGTCGTGCTAAGGACTTGCGTGAGCAGGCCGGTGGTCCGATTGAGAATCCTTTAGAAATGGGCTCTACTCACGACTTAGCAGTCAGTGTTTTAAAAACCATTCCTGGCTATGTAGAAGAGTTTAAAGCCGTGTATGGTGTTGATGAGATCACGATCGAAGAGGTGACGTCTGCTTTAGCAGCTTTTGAAGAAACCCTAGTAACACCTAATTCGCGTTTTGACCAGTGGTTGAGTGGCAAGGATGATGCCATTAGCGATCAGGAGCTAAATGGCTATCTACTATTTAAAAACAGCGGTTGTGTGGCCTGTCATAACGGTCCTAACTTAGGTGGTAACTCCTTCCAGCGCATGGGTCTAGTTGAGCCCTACGTGACTGATAACGAAGCTGCCGGTCGTGCTGGTGTTACTGGACAGGACGTTGACCGCATGAACTTTAAGGTACCTACCTTACGTAACGTTGAATTAACCTATCCGTACTTCCACGATGGTGCTGCTAGAACCTTGACAGAAGCAGTTGATATCATGGGTCGCTTACAGTTAGGTAAGAAATTTACGGATGAGGAAAATGCCGATATCGTTGCTTTCTTAAAAACCTTAACCGGTGATCAGCCTGAATTCACCATCCCTGTGTTACATCCTAATAGTGATGAAACACCGATTGGTCAGCCTTGGGCGCCACAAGAAGCTGAGAAAAATAGCTAAGCTTTAAAGCGCTTCTTGCACATAGAAAATAGGCCGTGGTTTTATTACTCACGGCCTATTCTGTTTTAACACCTTACTTCATTGAGATGGTCGTGTTGACACTGCGGTTATGCTGAGACCAACGCGCAGTCACTGTTTTCGTTTGGGTCCAGAAAGAGAATGCTTGCTTACCGTTAGGGCCTAAATCACCCAGTTTGGAACCACGTGAACCGGTAAAGCTGAACCAAGCCACTGGCACTGGAATAGGTACGTTAATACCCACTTGGCCCACATCGATATTGTTTTGGAAGTGTCTGGCCACACTGCCATCTTGCGTGAAAATAGCAACACCGTTACCGTTAGGGTTGTCGTTGATGAAAGCGATAGCCTCATCTAGGGTGTCGACATTGACAATCACTAGCACAGGACCAAAGATTTCCTCGTCATAAATACGCATACCCTTTTTGACATCGGTAAAGATAGTAGGGCCAACAAAATTACCCTTTTCATAGCCGGGAACGACGTAATTACGACCATCCAACACTAAGTTTGCGCCCTCATCCACACCGGATTGAATTAAGCCTTCAACACGCTGCTTCGCAGACGGCGATACGAGTGGACCTAAGTCGGCGCTGTTGTCGGTACCGACATTCACTTTTAAGGACTTTGTTTTTTCTACTAATTCATCTACCCATTCGCGCGTCTCACCCACCATCACCGCTACGGAGGTGGCCATACAACGTTGACCGGCAGCGCCGAAGGCTGCGCCAATTAATTGGTTAATTGCTACCTCTTTGTCGGAATCAGGCATGACCACGCAATGGTTTTTCGCGCCCATCATGGATTGACAACGCTTGCCATTATCAGAGGCACGACGATAGACCTCCGTACCCACATGGGTGGAGCCAATAAATGATACCGCTTTAATATCAGGGTGCTCACATAAACGCTGCGCCACCTCAGGACCACCGTGCACCACGTTGAGTACGCCTGGCGGTAAGCCGGATTCTAACGCCAATTCGGCGAGGAATAAAGAAGCGCTGGGATCCTGCTCAGATGGTTTTAAAATAAAGGTATTGCCGGCGGCCACGGCATACGGGAACATAAAGCAAGGTAGCATCACTGGGAAGTTAAAGGCGGTAATACCGGCGACCACCCCTAACGGCTGGATTAAGGTATACACATCCACACCGGTGGCGGCGTTTTCTGAATATTCACCCATTTGCATACTGGCCACCGAGCAAGCATGCTCAATGGCTTCTAAACCTCGACCCACTTCACCGATTGCATCTGGCAGGGTTTTGCCGTGTTCTTTGGTAATTAAGGCGGCTAATTTTTCTGTGTTATCACGTACTAACTCTTGAAGCTTAAGCATCACACGCATACGGCGATTAATACCGGTATTGCGCCATGTTTTGTAGGCCTCTTTGGCATTGGCAATGGCGGCATCAACCTCATCCAAAGTACATAAAGGCACTTTTGCTACCACTGACTGATCGGCTGGATTGAGTACATCCAAGTATTTGCCAGAGGTGGATTGAACTTTTTCACCATTCACTAATAATGGAATCGTAGGAATATTCGTCATTTAAGTCTCCTAATCTTATGTCAGTTTTTATCTAGACCCATTTTGAAGTGTCTAGCGGCAAATATCAATATAATAAATGCACAATCATTGTGCATATTTACATATATAAAGGAGGCGTGATGGATTGGGATGGGTTACGTTATTTTTTGGCGGTTGCCAGAACCTCAAAAATATCTGAGGCAGGTCGTCGTCTAGGGGTTGAACACACAACCGTCGCCCGCCGCATTCGCCAATTGGAGCAAGCGATGGGGACCGTGCTATTTGATAAGTCGCGGCGCTACGGTTATCTGTTGACAGAAGCGGGTCATCATTTATTGCAACATGCCGAGAAGATGGAGAGTGAGCTGTTGCATGCCCAGCAAAGCGTGAGTGTGTTGGAAGAGGACTTGACGGGTAATATTCGTGTGGCTGCCACCGAGGGCTTTGGTATTTATATGTTGACGCCGTTGGCGGTGGAGTTTCAGCATCAATACCCTAAGACCAGTCTGGATATTATGCCTTTTCAGCGTTTTGTCGATCAGTCCAGACGCGAAGCGGATATTTTTATCACCATTGATCGACCGATACGCGGTAATTATGTATATCGTCGTTTAAGTGATTATAAGTTGCGTCTCTATGCTACACCCCAGTATTTAAAACGTCATGCACCGATCCGTAGCATGCAGGATTTGGCCTCACATCGTTTTATTGATTATGTGGATGAATTTATTATCAGTGATGAGTTGAAGTATTTAAGCGATTTGGTACCTGCGGCTAATGTGATCTTTAAATCCAATAGCCTAGTGGCTCAGTTGCAAGCGTGTTTGGGTAGTATGGCCTTAGCCGTCTTGCCTTGCTTTATGGCTCATCAAAACCCGGCCTTGCAAGTCGTACTGCCCGATGAGATTGTAATTAAACGCAGTTTTTGGATGCTCTATCATGAGGATCTGCGTTTGCTTAAGCGCATCGAGCTGTTTTCTAATTTCTTAAAAAACAAGCTCGAACAGCGCCAAAGCTTGATGATGGGGGAGTGATCTTATTTAAAAACGACCGTGCGATGACCGTTTAATAAAATGCGATGCTCAATAAAGCTTTTTACCGCACGTGACAGCACCAGTGATTCAATATCACTCCCTACCTGCGCCAGACTTTCGGCACTGAGTCGGTGGTCAACACGCTGCACATCCTGCTCAATAATTGGTCCCTCATCCAAGTCCGAGGTCACATAGTGGGCGGTGGCACCGATAATCTTAACCCCACGTTGATGCGCCTGATGGTAGGGCTTAGCGCCTTTAAAGCTAGGTAAGAAGCTATGGTGAATATTAATCGCCTTGGCTTCAAGCTTGTTTGAGAGCTCCTCGGAGAGGATTTGCATATAGCGTGCTAAGACCACTAAATCCACCTCTAACTCAGTAACTAAGCGGAAAATCTCCGCCTCTTGCTCAGCACGGTTGTCATTACTCACAGGTAGGTAGTGGTAAGGAATATCATAGCTCTCAGCTAGTTTTTCGTAGTCACGGTGATTAGAAACAATGCCCACAATCTCCATATTTAATAAACCGCTATGAGTGCGGAATAATAAATCGTTGAGGCAATGGCCTTGTTTACTCACTAAAATTAATACGCGTGATTTTTTAGTGGTGGCATATAAGTTTAAATCCATATTAAAGCGCGCTTTAGCAGGTGCCAAGGCAGCTTCAATTTGCTCCTGCGTGATGCTAGCGGGTACACTAAAACGAATTCTTAAAAAGAATTGCTTGGTATCTTCGTCCCCATATTGTTGTGAGGTCAGAATATTACCCTCCAGCTCCAATAAGGTACCAGAGATGTTATAGACAATACCGACTTGGTCGGGACAAGAAATCGTTAAAATAAATTCGTGATGGTTACTCATTTTTAAGCTGATAATTGTTTTTGTAAAATTGTAGTTTATAAATGATTTGCGACTTCTTCAGCAATGGCGAGCGCAGCAGTTAAGCCGGGCGACTCAATGCCAAATAAATTCACTAAACCGCTGATACCATGTACTGCTTCCGTACTGATAATAAAATCGGCCGCCGTGTGACCTGCTGCACTTAATTTGGGTCTAATTCCGGTATAGGCGGGCTGTAGGCTACCCTCCTGAAGACTAGGCCAATAGCGTCTGACTGCCTCATAAAATATCCTTGCCTGTTCGGCTTCTACCTGGTAGTTTTCCTGCGCTTGCCAACATACATCGGGACCGAATTTAATTTGACCGCCTAAGTCTAGGGTTAAATGAATCCCCAGACCGTCTTTATCGGGCATAGGATAAATTAAATGCTTAAAGGGTGCTTTGCCCGTATAAGAGAAATAGCGCCCCTTGCAGTAATAATAAGCGGTGGGGATATACTGCTGCTCAAGACCACGGAACTGCTTTGCTAATTCAGTCGCATAAAGACCGGAGGCGTTGATTAAGTTAGCACAACTAAGTTGAGTTTGGCTAGTATCATCAAAAGAGCAGATAAAATGATTTGCCCCTTGGATGCTCAGCTGCTTGAGGGGGGTCTTAAGTACTAATTGAGCCCCTGCATGCTCAGCCTCAGCTAATAAGGCGAGCATCAAGGCATGACTATCAACGATGCCAGTGGAAGGCGAGAATAAAGCCAATTCGGCATGTAATTCCGGCTCTAGGGTGGCAATGTCTGAAGCTTGTAGGAGGACTAAATCATGTACGCCGGAAGCCTTGGCATTGTTTTTGATCGCCATTAATTGTGCAATTTCAGCGGCTTCCGTTGCCACTAATAACTTGCCTAGGCGTTGGTGGGGTATCTGTCTGCGCTCACAAAAGTCGTACAAAAGCGCTTTGCCTTTAATGCAAAGCTTGGCTTTTAGGCTATTAGGTGGGTAGTAGAGACCAGCGTGAATGACTTCTGAATTTCTTGAGCTGATACCACTGCCGAATTGGGCGGCGGCCTCAACGATCAATACCTCTTTGCCTTGTTGGGCCAGTGCACGGGCAATGGCTAAGCCGACCACACCGGCGCCTACCACAATACATTCAATATCTACCGAGCTACTCATTTAGCAAATCGACTGGTTGGCGTCAAATCAAAGGTACCGGCATGAAAGACCAAGGGTAGCTTATTGGTGTGCTCACAGCGTTCGACATAGCCGACCATAATAAGATGGTCACCGGCAGGGTGTTGCTGCTCACTGGCGCATTCGAAAATTGCAGCGCAGTACTTAGCAGACAAGAGCGGGGTATTGGTTTCACTCATTTCCCAGTCAATATCAGCAAAGCGGTCTGGCACCTTGGCGGTGGAAAATTGCATGGCTAAGTCAATTTGGTCATTTGCCAGTATATGAATGTTGTAATGCCTTGCATTTTTAAAAACCGGCAAATTATAAGAAGCTAAGCGTAAGCACCAAAGCACCAGCGGTGGCTCGAGTGAGACAGAGTTAAAGGAACTGACGGTTAAACCCACCGGCTTACCGGTATCAGGGTTGGTGGTGGTGACAATCGCCACCCCAGTCGCAAAACGACCGAGAGCGAGTCGAAAATCTTTATCAGTAAAATCAGCAGTACGTTTAGTAGACATAGTAAATTTGTTGCTTAACAAGGCATAAGTAGGCTAGGGAGCTAGCCGCGTCATAAGCCATTGGTCCTTGGCTTTACGATAGCATAGGCGATCGTGCATGCGTGAGGGGCGCCCTTGCCAGAATTCGAAGCTTGAGGGTACCACTAAATAGCCACCCCAATGCGGCGGTTTAGGTACGGCGTCCGGATAGCGTGCGACATACTCCTCAAAGCGTTGCTCCAAGGTCTTGCGCTCAACCACTTGGCTTTGCTGGGAAGCCCAAGCACCGATACGAGAACCATAAGGGCGGCTATTAAAATACTCGGTGGAATCGGCAACAGAGAGTTTATGCGCCTGTCCATTAATACGGACCTGTCGCTCCTGATTAATCCAGAAGAATAATAAGCTGACCTGTGGGTTATGGGCAATGGCTTGACCTTTGGCCGAATCATAATTAGTAAAGAAGATAAAGCCCTCCTCACTATAGCTTTTTAGGAGCACCATCCGTGCTTCCGGTTCACCCGCTGCATTTACCGTGGCTAAGGTCATGGCGTTCGCCTCAATCAAACCGTCTTGGCTAGCTAACTGAAACCAACGGTCAAAGAGTGCAAAGGGGTCGGATCCCGCATCCTGTTCTAATAATTCGAACTTTTCGTAGCGGTGGCGCATATCTGCTGTTGAGCCCATGATGTATTATCCAAAAAATAAGCCGGTAAACTAAATAAAAGCTAAAAGGCATTTTACACCTAAGTGCTTTTATCTTCAGCAAATAGGCAAGAATAGCGATGGAAGCATGGTGTGATTGGTAAAAAGCTGAGGCTAGCTTGAGCTGCTAGCTGTGTTGCAGTCGCTCACGAATCAGCTCACTCAGGTGATAGAGTGCATCATCTTGGATACCGGCCTTTTTGAGTGCAGTGGCAGTTTCTAAGACATACTCGGTACAAGGGCCGTAATGACCATGCGCTCCTAAGACCACATCAATGGTTTCATCAACGCTGAGATTACCGACATAGGAGTGATCGTCAGGATCCATCACAAAAGCGAGTGCTTTTACCGTGCCTTTAGCCGTTTCACAATTTAACCACATGGGCAGATAGGAGCTGTTAGGCATCTCACGCTGCCAGAGGCGGCGCATTTTATCCATGAGATTATCATTCGATAGTTTGTATACCGTGCCTTCACACACGCCCGACTCAGCCAGACCGAAAACTAAACCGGGGCGCTCCGGGGTGCCACGATTGACACTGGACCATAAGCAGAGCGAGCGATGATAGCCAAGCAGGGTGCCGCGACGGCTTTCAAGATACTCAAACTCCGGTCGCCATACGAGAGAGGCATAACCGAAGATCCAAATATCCTTGAGCTCATCTAGTTGGGCAAGGGTTTCATGTAGAGAGGCTTCTCGTTCCTCTTCGCTCCATAGGCGAAAGTTTTTGATGTGTAGTTCAGCCTTGGCTAAAATACTCGAACTTAAATCAATGTAGTTGCTATTCACGAATAAACTTAATAGAAAAGTTAAAATGCTTAGTTTAGATTTTAGTATAACATTAGCCTTGTTTATCAGCGTGATGGACTGATGTTTCACAGGGTGATTAGGAGAGCGATTTTGTCCCTACATGATTATGATCTAGCGCGTCGTTTTGGCGGTTTAAAGCGTTTATATGGTGAGTCAGCATTAGATATTATAGGCGCCAAATCGGTGATGGTGGTCGGTCTCGGGGGCGTTGGTTCTTGGGCTGCAGAGGCTTTAGCTCGTAGTGCTGTGGGTCGTTTAGTGTTGGTGGATTTGGATGTGGTGGCCGAGTCTAATATTAATCGCCAAATTCATGCACTTAGCAGTACCTTAGGTAAAAATAAAATTGAAGCCATGGCTGAGCGGCTTGATGAGATTAATCCCGAGCTGCAATTGCTGTTGATTGATGAGTTTATTGAGCCGGCCAATGCCCATCAGCTGATTGCTGAGGCGAGGGTGGATGCGGTGTTGGATTGTGCCGACCAGGTACAGGCAAAAATTACCATGACCTTGGTGTGTAGGGAGTTAGGTATTTATCATATGATGTGTGGTGGGGCCGGCGGCAAGCAAAATAGTTTAGCCTTAAACTTCTCTGATCTGAGTCGAGCCCGCAATGATGCCTTATTAGCTAAAGTTCGTCAGCAATTGCGTAAGCATCATGGTTTTGCCAGGGGCAGTGATAGCCACGGGAGAGCACTTAAAAAGCTACCCGCTATGGGGGTACCATGCTTATGGATCGATGAACCGGCCCTGATGCCATGGCAAACTACCGTGGATAGCGCAGCGGGGGCACCACTTACTCAGGCGCCTCAGGGCTTGGCTTGTGCTGGCTACGGTTCATGCGTGACAGTCACGGCCGCCATGGGCTTAGCGGCGGCCAATCAGCTATTAAGGCATTTTTATACTTGATGCTGTTGTCGTAGCCGTGCTGCTAATTGACGCATGCCTTCAGAGGCGCCGCATTGGTAGAAGTTATCCGGGTGGCAAAACTGATTTTCTAAGCCTTTATCAATCACATAGAGTTCACAATGCGGAGGGATAAAGTCGATTAAACCAGCGGCTGGATAGACTTTCATGGAGGTACCGATGACCAGTAGTAGATCGGCGCTCGAGGCAATTTCCGCCGCTTCTTGCATGGCGGGTACCATTTCCCCAAACCATACAATATGCGGGCGTAATTGCACGCCACGCTCGTCCACATCACCGAGCTGTAAATCGTCCAGCCATTGGATAATGCCTGATTCTTCTGAATCGACTGGACGCACTTTACGCAGCTCACCGTGTAAATGCAGTACCTTGCTAGAGCCGGCACGCTCATGTAGGTCATCAACATTTTGCGTGATCACCTGCACATCAAAAATATCCTCCAAGTCGGCGAGGATTTTGTGAGCTGCATTTGGTTCTACGGTGTTAAGCTGCGCACGGCGTAAATTATAAAAACGCATCACCAGCTCAGGATCGCGATTGAAGGCATCAATGGTAGCCACATCCTCAACCCGATGTTCTTCCCAGAGACCGTCGGAATCTCTAAAGGTTTTTAAACCACTTTCAGCAGAAATCCCAGCACCTGATAAAACAACTAATTTCTTTTTTGACATTCATCCATCCCCTAAAATTTAATCATTTCTTTGCATGAAATCTTTAAGTGCTTGACCGGTGTGTGAGCGTTGATGTAATTTAATCAGCGTTTCTGGGGTGCCGGCCGCCACTAAGCGACCACCTTCGGTACCACCCTCTGGTCCTAAATCTAAAATCCAATCGGCTTCGGCCATAATATCTAAATTATGCTCAATGATGACGACTGTATTGCCTGCATCCACCAATCGATGAATGACTTGGATTAATTTTTTAACATCGGCCATGGATAAACCGACACTGGGTTCATCCAGCACATAAAGCGTATGTGGTGCCGAGGAGGCGCGACCACTCTTATGAATTCCCTCATCGAGTCTGGCCTTTAGTAATTCGCTCACTAGTTTAAGCCGTTGCGCTTCACCGCCAGAGAGGGTAGGCGAGGGCTGACCGAGGGTCAAATAGCCTAAACCCACATCCTGCAGTAGCTTTAAACCGCGATGGATTTTAGGATGTGCCGTAAAGAAATCAATCACCTCATCGACTTCTAACTTTAAAATATCCCCGATATTTTTATCTCGTACCTTAACGGCCAAGGTTTCAGGATTAAAGCGCTCACCGCCGCAGAGCTCACATGTTAGTTTAACATCTGGCAAAAAGCTCATTTCAATGGTGCGCATACCTTGTCCTTCACAGGCTGGGCAGCGACCCTCCCCGGTATTGAAGGAAAAACGTGAGGCATTCCAACCGTGTAATTTTGCTAGACGTGTTTCGGCAAATAAGCGTCGCACATCATCCCAAATGCCAATATAGGTTGCTGGGGTAGAACGAGGTGTTTTGCCAATGGGGGTTTGATCCACTTCAAGAATGCGTTCTAGCTTTTCCCAGCCGATAATTTCATCGCAGCCATGGTAGCTCGTGGTTGGCTCTTTTTGAGCAAGCTTTGTACGTAGATTCTGTAGTAACACATTGCGTGCTAGGGTTGATTTACCGGAACCGGATACCCCCGTTATCACACTGAGACGACCGATAGGTATTGCCGCATCAACGCCCTGTAAATTATGCAGGGTGGCATTTTTGATTTGCACCATGGGATGATCCTCTGGCACCTCACGTCGTGGCTGCATGGGGTGTTGCATCGGATGGCGTAAGAATTCACCTGTGAGTGAATGGGCTGCGTTTAAAATGTCCTCATAACTACCTTGAGCAATCACACGACCGCCACGGGTACCGGCACCTGGGCCCATATCAATAATATGCTGCGCCCGTTTAATGGTATCCTCATCATGCTCGACCACCACCAGGGTATTGCCATTACCTTCTAGATGAGTGAGCGCATTTAAAAGAATCTGATTGTCGCGTGGGTGCAGGCCGATAGTTGGTTCATCCAGTACATAGCAGACCCCCTGTAGATTCGATCCTAGTTGTGCTGCTAGGCGAATACGCTGTGCTTCACCGCCGGATAAGGTGGGTGCAGCGCGATCAAGGCTGAGGTAATTTAATCCCACATTGCGCATGAATCGCAGACGACTGCGAATTTCCTGCAACACGTCACGGGAAATTTGCTCTTCGCGCGCAGTTAATTTGAGCGCTAAAAAGAATTCCTCTAGCGCCTCTACCGAAAGCTCACTGAGTTTATGAATGGGTAGCTTTTGCCAAAGAATATTGCGCGCCACCTCATTGAGACGTGCTCCATGACAACTTGGGCAAACGCTATCCTCAGCTTCTGCTTCACGATTGAGCCAAGCCGTTTCTTCACCGCTTAACTCCTCATTAAAGCCTTTTAATTTTAAACCAGTACCGTAGCATGTCTCGCACCAACCATGTTTGGAATTATAGGAGAAAAGTCGCGGATCCGGTTCCGGGAAGCTGCGGGCGCAAGACGGGCAGGCACGTTTAATGGAAAAATGCTTTTGACTAAGATGTTCTGGCTTTAAGGGTTGCGCCGGGTCAAGCTCAAATAAAATACTTAATTGACCTTGACCATGGTGTAGTGCCGTATTGATGGCCTCACGTAGTTCCACTTCGTTTGCCGGATCCACAGTAATATCCAATACCGGGAGTTCAATCGTATGTTCTTTATTGCGATCCAGCCGTGGCCAAGGATTGACAGGAATAAATTCATTATCCACGCGTAGATGAGTGTAGCCTTTATTGTCCGCCCATTTAGCCAGATCCGTGTAATAACCCTTGCGTGCAATAATCAATGGCGCCATGATGCCGATACGCTGAGCCCGATGATGGCTCATGATATGGGCCATGATTTGTTCTGGGCTTTGAGGTTCCACCGGCACCTGACAACAAGGGCAATATTGTGTACCTAGTTTGACGTACAAAAGCCTTAAGAAATGATGAATTTCTGTCATGGTGCCGACGGTGGATTTATAACCACCGCGACTGGTTCTTTGTTCAATGGCTACCGTGGGCGCAATGCCGTAGATGGCATCGACCTCAGGTTGACCTGCCGGCTGTACAATTGAGCGGGCATAGGCATTTAGTGATTCCAGATAGCGGCGTTGACCCTCTTGGAACAGAATATCAAAAGCCAAGGTAGATTTACCGGAGCCAGATACCCCAGTGATCACGGTAAATTTATCGCGTGGGATAGTCACATCAATCCCTTTAAGATTGTGCTCGCGGGCATTCAGAATCTCAATGGCATGCTGGTTTTTTACGCGTTGGTGTACTTGACTATTTTCTTGATAAGCACGGCGCATACCAGGTTTGGAGGTAGTCACTGCGGCGTCTGTGAGTTCATGCTTTGGCTTGTTGCTTAGCGTTGTTAGTGAGTGCTTAGTGGTGTCAGCGCTGTGAACAATTTCCGCCTCATAGGCCGCCAGGGCCTGACCGGTATAGGATTCAGGCATGGTTTTGAGGGTCTCCGGTGTGCCTTGGGCCACGATGCGACCACCCTGTTCGCCCGCGCCCGGACCTAAGTCAATGACCCAGTCAGCAGCGCGTATTAAGTCCAAATTATGTTCGATAATAATTAATGAATGCCCAGCTGCCAACAGCTTTCTAAAGGCATGCATTAAACGTGCCACATCATCAAAGTGCAAGCCAGTGGTGGGCTCATCAAAGAGGAAAAGCGAGCCTTTTAGCGCGAGTTGCTTAGCGCGACTGCGACTACGGCTGCGCGCTGCCTCCGCCAAGTGTCCGGCTAATTTTAGGCGTTGCGCTTCACCCCCTGATAAAGTCGGTACCGGTTGCCCCAGTTTGACATACTCTAAACCCACATCAATTAAAGGTTGTAAGGCATTTTGTACATCTCTTAAGCCTTTAAAAAAGTTTAAGGCTTGGTGCACCGTCATTGCCAAGACCTCATCAATGGAGGCGGATTGACCTAAATGCTCAACCCGCACCTCACAGATCTCATCTCTAAAGCGCTTGCCATGGCAATCCGGACAGCGTAAATAAACATCCGACAGGAATTGCATTTCAATATGTTCAAAACCGGTGCCTTTACAGGTAGGGCAACGACCGTCACCACTATTGAAGCTGAAGGTACCGGCTTTATAACCCCGCTCAAGACTCAGCGGGGCATTGGCAAAGAGCTTACGAATGGCATCAAAGGCGCCAACATAGCTGGCTGGGTTGGAACGGGCCGTTTTACCGATGGGGCTTTGATCGACCATCACCACCGAGGCGATTTGTTCCGCACCTAAGAGATGACGGTATTCGCCCGGCGCTTCTGTGGGTTGAGCAAAATGCTTTAATAGGGCGGGGTAGAGTACATCCTGAATCAGGGTCGATTTGCCGGAACCGGATACGCCGGTGACACAGACTAAACGCCCTAGAGGAAAGGATACATCGATATTGTCCAAATTATTGGCCTTAACGCCCTCAAGCAGCAGTCGTGGTGTATTGGCACTGACCTTCATGGCTAAGGGCGATTCCACTCGCAGTACATCACCTAAATACTTACCGGTAATGGTGTCGGCCTGACGTAATTGCGCCGGCGTGCCGTCAAATACGATTTCACCACCGCGCTCACCTGGCCCCGGACCAATTTTCAGGATACGATCGGCCGCCACCATGACTTGGGGATCATGCTCAACCACGACTAAGGTATTACCAACATCGCGCAGGCGCTGCATGACTTCCACAATTCGACTCATATCGTGGGGGTGTAGACCGATCGAAGGCTCATCTAAGACAAAGAGGGTATTGACCAAGGAGGTGCCAAGCGCAGTCGTCAGATTAATACGCTGCACCTCACCCCCGGAAAGGGTCCGACTTTGGCGATCTAAGGATAAATAATCCAGGCCAACATCACACAGATATTGCAGTCGATGCCGTATTTCTTGCAGCACCAAATCACTCGCTTTATTGACTTCTTTATCAAAATACGAGCTATGAAAATAATCTCTTAAATGACCGATGGGCAATTGCATGAGATCATGAATTGCTAGACCAGGTAGCTGTGCTAGGGTTTCGTCAGACCAGCTGGCGCCGACTGGCATAAAACGCTTATAACGGCCTTCGGCATAATCATCTTGTTGGCCGTCGCCTAAACGCCATAAATTGGCCTCTGCTTTTAGGCGCGAGCCGTGACAAACCGGGCAGGGGGTGTAGCTTCTGAATTTGGATAACAGTATACGCACATGCATGCGATAGGACTTCGTCTCTAACCAGTCAAAAAAGCGCTGTATGCCGTACCATTGATGATCCCATGCGTTACGCTTGCCGCTCCATTCGGGGTCGCCTTCGATGACCCATTGCTTTTCAGCGGCATTTAACTCACGCCAAGGGACGTCGGTACGAATGCCCACGCGCTTGGCGTATTTCATCAGATCATCTTGCTGCTCTTTAAAACTCGGTGTCTGCCAAGGTCGAACCGCACCCTCGGCCAAGCTCAGACTTTCATCGGGTATTACGAGCCCGTAATCAATGCCCATGCTGCGACCAAAGCCGCGACAATGCTCACAGGCACCGATAGGCGAGTTAAAAGAGAAGGTACTTGCGAGCGGCTTATGGTAGGAAATATCACAGTGGGCGCAATGTAAATGCTGACTAAAAGGCCACACGAGTTGATCGCCACTATCCGTTTCTGCAAACACACGGCAAAAGCCTTGGCCATGCGTTAAGGCATGCTCCAAAGCCTCACTCACACGCTCACTTTCCGCTTTGGAAAAGCGGAATCGATCCTGTATCACATATTGTTTTTTCATTACTTGCAGCTTAGTTTTTTTACTTTTCTTATCGCTCACTTCACGAGTCACTTCCTCCTCGCTGTGAATGCGTGTATAACCTTGCTGCTCTAAAAAGCGCTTGACCTCCTCTGCGCTGAAATTGCTTGGCACTACAATAGGGAAGGTCACATACAGTCTAGGATCGCCATGTGCTTGGCTGAGTTCAGCTAGTTGTGCCTGGATTGATTGAATGGTGTCTTGCTGCACGGGGGCGGCACATTGGCGACAAAATAATTTCGCTGCATGCGCATACAGTAATTTAATATGATCATTAAGCTCTGTCATGGTCCCAACCGAACTGCGGGAGGTGCGTACTGGATTGGTCTGATCAATGGCAATGGCTGGCAAGATGCCCTCAATACGCTTTACCTGAGGCTTGTCCATGCGGTCTAAGAACTGACGCGCATAGGGTGAGAAAGTCTCTACGTATTTGCGTTGCCCCTCGGCATAGAGCGTATCAAAGGCTAAGGAACTTTTGCCAGAACCCGATACCCCCGTCAGCACGGTAATCTCGCCGGTCTTTATACTGAGATCAAGGTTCTTAAGATTATTTTGTTGAGCACCGAAAATACGAATGTGTGATGACATATGCTAATTAACTCACTATGCCCGTAGGGCTGATGGCCTATGGCGAAGATAGAATGCTGTGGGTATACGACTTAAACAGATGGCGGCAAATTACCGCTTTTCAAGCGACTTTACTGTGTAAACGATGGCTTCTATTATCGCCCGTAATATAGCCTAAAGACGACATTTTAAAGTTAGCTGCATAAAAACATAGGCTTAGCTAGCGTATCAGCAGAAAATATGCTAAGATTATCGATTACCAAAGTTTTTAGCAGTTTCATATTTTAATTAGTTTTTAATCAGAGGCAGTCATGGCAGAAATTAAACGTACGCGCCGTAACACGTTAGAGCGTCGTTGCATCAGCAAAGAGTTGAAGCGTTTATATTCAACTTCGCCAAAAGGCGTTTGGAAGATGTTAGAAAAAGTCAGCCAAGCGAATAAGCTTAAGTAGTACTTTTTAGCTTGGGTATACCTAGCTTATCAGTTTAGCTTTTAGGCATTAGTTTCTAAGTAGCTTAGAAATCAAGCCTAAGCGGTATTCAAGCAGGCATGGCCACCGTTCTTTCACGGTGGCTTTTTAGTTTTTACTCACATAGGATCGTTGATGCTAAAGCATCGTATCGCTAGCAGGCATGAAATGTTTTGTAAACAATCGTGCTATCTTGCGATGTGAATTAGGGTTACACTACCTTTTAGTTTAGCTTTTTCTAAGATCATCTTATTATGAATCAATACGGTTTTACCGTGCTCACGCCGACCTATAATCGGGCTGACACCTTGCCACGCGTGTATGAATCACTCAAAGCCCAAGATTTTGGGGATTTTGAGTGGCTAGTGATCGATGATGGTTCAACCGACAATACCGCCGACTTAGTCTTAGCCTGGGCAAATGAAGGTATTATTCCCATTCGCTACGCCTGGCAACCAAATCAACATAAAAAAACTGCATTTAATCACGGGGTCTCGATTGCACAAGGCGAGTTAATTGTTGCCCTAGATTCGGACGATACGCTCTTGCCAAATGCCTTATCGTCGATGTGGGAGACGTGGCATCGTATTCCGGCCATTAAGCGTGCAGGCTTTATTGCCGTGACCGGGCTTTGTCAGCGACCGGATGGTTCAATTGTTGGTGATAAGTTCTTTCGTGATGAGGTCGATATGAGCTCTATCGATATGTACTTTAAGCACCATCCTCGGGGTGAGAAGTTCGGCTGTCTCAATACTGAGATTTTGCGCTGCTTTCCCTTTCCTGAGGCGTATGATGGCTTTGTGCCTGAGAGTATTGTTTGGCGTGAAATAGCGCGTGCTGGTTATTTAACACGTTTTGTTAACGATGTTTATCGAGTGTATTATGACTCTGGCGATTCGCTCAGCCGACAAGGCGCCAGCAACGCTTCTCAGCATGCCTTGGGTTTGTTGCTGCTAGCCCATGATACGGTTGAAAAAAGCATTGCTTGGTTTTTTAAAAATCCACTCGAGTTTTTTAAAGCGGCTGTGCGCTATACCCGTTTTCGATTGCACCTTAAGGCCAAGGGGATTGCACGACCGGAGGCAACACGATTGCGCAACCCGGCCGCTTGCGTATTGGTGGCCTTAGGCTATCCGCTTGGTTTGGCCCTTTTTTTAAGAGATAAAGCGCTACCTTAAAAGCAAATGCCTCCGCTTCCTTTGAGCTACTCGGAGGCCTTTTACTATAGCTTAGTGCTCACTATCTTTATGAGAAGAGGGTAGGCGCTGCTGCTCAACCCAATCCTCATCATTATCATCGCTGTCCCAATCCTCGGTATCGAGCCAGTCGTCAATATCATCCACTTCACGTAGGCTAAAAGGCACTAGCTCCTCGATTTCATCGGCCGTGGTAACCAGCTCGAACTCATCATTAACCAAAATAAAGCGCTCGGCAAATTGTCCCTCATCAGCATTAAACATAATGCTAAATAATAGACGGCACTCGTAGATCTGGCTGCTGATATCCTCTAAGCCACCAGCACTACCGATAATCGTTGAATCGGCACCGCCTAGCAGTAGAAATTGACCTTCGTCTTCATCCTTGACCGCATGAGGCTCTTCGACCTCATCTGCATCGGCGGCTTGTTGTGGGCTAGCATTGGCGTCGAGGACCTGTGCAAAAATGGCCACTTCAACGCCCTCATCGGTGATGTTTTTTTCACAAAGCACACATTTACCGGTCCAGGCGCTTAAGGCATCGGCCGTTTTGGCTAAAATTTCGAGTTCTTCGTCTGTAAATACTTTTTTCATGATAAATTTGCTTGATTTATATACACTGAATCAAAACAATCGATCTTAATCTATGTCATGGTGCTTAGGCATCAGTCATAGCTATTTTCTAAACAATAAGTTGATAAATGGCGGTGGTTACAACAGTTTATCCCGCTTTTGATTACAATTAGCCTGTTTCTTACATCTTATTTTACTACTGATTATTTATGGCTCAATTCGTTTATACAATGAACCGTGTGGGCAAAATTGTCCCACCCAAGCGTCAAATTCTTAGAGATATTTCCCTATCCTTTTTCCCCGGTGCCAAAATCGGTGTGCTCGGTCTTAATGGCTCGGGTAAATCGACCCTATTAAAAATTATGGCTGGGGTGGATAAAGAGATCGAGGGTGATGCCATTCCGATGCCCGGCATCAGCATTGGCTATTTACCGCAAGAGCCGCAGCTTAATCCGGAGCATACGGTACGGCAAGCGGTGGAAGAGGGCTTGGGTGAGGTTTTTGCGGCGCGTAAGCGCTTGGATGAGGTGTATGCCGAATATGCTGAACCTGATGCTGATTTTGATGCCTTAGCTGCCGAGCAGGCAGAGTTGGAGGCGATTATTGCTGCAGCTGCTACTGGTGGTAGTGATGATATTGAACATCAGTTGGAAATTGCTGCTGATGCTTTGCGTTTACCTCCGTGGGACGCCAAGGTTGAGCATTTATCCGGGGGTGAGAAGCGTCGTGTCGCCTTGTGTCGTTTACTTTTATCTAAGCCGGATATGCTGTTGCTTGATGAACCGACCAACCATTTGGATGCCGAAAGTGTGGAGTGGTTAGAGATTTTCTTGCAAAAGTTCCGCGGTACCGTGGTTGCTGTGACTCACGACCGTTACTTTTTAGATAATGCTGCCGAATGGATTCTAGAATTAGACCGCGGCCACGGTATTCCTTGGAAGGGCAATTATTCTTCTTGGTTAGAGCAAAAGGAAAATCGCTTAAAGCAGGAAGAGGCTGCAGAGAGTGCTCGTCAACGCACCATTAGTCGTGAATTGGAGTGGGTGCGACAAAATCCTAAAGCGCGTCAGGCCAAGTCTAAGGCCCGTCTAGCACGTTTTGAGGAGCTTTCATCGCATGAGTATCAACGCCGCAATGAAACCCAGGAAATCTTTATCCCTGTGGCTGAGCGTTTAGGTCAGGAAGTGATCGAATTTGTGAATGTCACGAAGTCCTTTGGTGATCGGGTCTTAATTGATGATTTAAGCTTCCGGGTGCCGGCTGGTGCCATTGTCGGTATTATCGGTCCGAACGGCGCCGGTAAATCGACCTTATTTCGTATGATTGCGGGTCAAGAACAGCCCGATAGCGGTGAGGTGAAGCTAGGGCAAACGGTAAATCTAGCCTATGTGGATCAATCACGGGCTAGTTTAGACGATAAAAAAACGGTTTTTGATGTGATTGCCGATGGTCAAGATGTACTCACCGTAGGCCGTTTTGAAATGCCTGCGCGTGCTTATTTGGGTCGTTTTAACTTTAAAGGCTCCGATCAAAGCAAAATCACTGGTGAGTTGTCAGGCGGTGAACGCGGTCGATTGCATTTAGCTAAAACCTTAATTAGTGGTGGTAATGTCTTGTTGCTTGATGAACCGTCTAACGATTTAGATGTAGAGACATTACGTGCACTTGAGGATGCCTTATTGGAGTTTGCCGGTACGGTGATGGTGATTAGTCATGACCGCTGGTTCTTAGACCGTATTGCAACCCATATTCTTGCTTTTGAAGGTGATTCGCAGGTTTATTTCTTTGAGGGTAACTATCAGGAATACGAAGAGGATAAGAAGCGTCGTCTCGGCGAGGAAGCTGCTCAGCCTAAACGCATTCGCTATAAATTCTTAAAATAAAATTTTAAATTTATTATTTAGTAACAGGAACTTAAAAAGACTAGTTAAGGTAATATCTAATTTATAATGCTTTTCAAATGGATACATTTAAATAAGTATTCCAATAGCATTTGCGATTGATATAGGTTATGTTAGTAGTGCTGAGTGCGTGGTGGATTTTATTAGTTTACAACGCATACCAGTTTTAAGTTCCTCAGTTAAACCTGCCATTGACTGAGTTTTTAAAGCAAAATGAGGTGAATTATGAAAACTACAATCGGCAAGTATTTTGTGTTGGTGGCCCTAGTGGGTAGTTTAACTGCGTGCCAAAACCTGTCTACGCGTGATAAGAGTACGATCGCCGGTGCAGCTATCGGTGGTGGTGCGGGTGCCTTGATGACGGGTGGTAGTGCCTTAGGTACTGTGGGTGGTGCAGCAGTGGGCGGCGTCATTGGTAACCAGGTCGGTAAGTAATTAATACTTTCAGGCAAAAAAACCGAAGATACTCTCTTCGGTTTTTTATTGGGCGCGTGAGATTAATTTAGGCCTTTTTTGCTTCTTTGGCGGCATTAATCTCTTCTTGGCTCATTTCAATCTTGACTTCAAGTACCTCTAAGCTGTCTTGCTTGTCGAGCGATACCTTAATATCGTCAGGATTGACTTTAACGTATTTGGAAATCACCTCAATCAGCTCTTTTTGTAGCTCAGGCAAGAAGTCAGGACCGTCATTGGCATCGCGTACTAAAACAAAGCTGATACGCTCCTTAGCAATTTTGGCTGAGTCGGACTTTTTTCTTTCACCTAATAGTAATTTAAGTAAAGACATGAACTACTTCCCTCCGAAAATACGTTTGAGTAAACCCGTCTTTTCGGGGGTAGTGAAGCGCATCGGTTTATCAGCGCCTAAATAGCGATCAACCACATCCTCATAGGCTTGAGCAACCTTGCTGTCTTTCAGGTGAATCACTGGTGAGCCCGTATTGGATGCTTGTATAACATCGTCAGACTCAGGAATCACACCGATTAAGCCGATGCGTAAGATATCCTCAATGTCTTGAATTGAAAGCATATCACCCTCTTCAACGCGCTTAGGATTGTAGCGCGTAACGACTAAATACTCTTTAATCGGTTCTTCTGAGTTAACAGCACGCTTGGATTTTGAAGATAAAATACCCAAGATACGATCTGAGTCACGTACCGATGAAACCTCCGGGTTAGTCACAACTAAGGCATCATCCGCATAATAGGCAGCCATCAGAGCACCTGTCTCAATACCAGCAGGGGAGTCACATACAATATACTCAAAACCCATGGCTTTAAGATCGTCTAGTACCTTGCCCACCCCCTCAACGGTTAGCGCATCTTTATCGCGTGTTTGCGAGGCCGGCAGAATATAGAGATTATCAAGTTGCTTATCCTTAATGAGTGCTTGGTTTAGGGTTGCTTCCTCAC
Organism: Oligella sp. HMSC09E12; assembly: GCF_001808505.1. Lineage (NCBI taxonomy): Bacteria > Pseudomonadati > Pseudomonadota > Betaproteobacteria > Burkholderiales > Alcaligenaceae > Oligella > Oligella sp. HMSC09E12. The sequence goes on along the minus strand of NZ_KV793551.1, from coordinate 26,233 downwards.
TAATCACATTAATAAAGTCATAAACCACGCGACGTTCACAACCCATAATCAAGTCCAGGTTACGTAAACCCACATCAAAGTCGATAACCGCTGTTTTGTGACCGCGCATCGCCAGGCCAGCTGCAAAGCTAGCGCTAGTGGTGGTTTTGCCGACGCCACCCTTGCCGGAAGTTACAACAATAATACGTGCCATAGAGATTCCTATTGTTAAAAATTTGGATACTATCTTAACCCAAAATTAAAGCGGCTGTATACGCTTCAATGCTCCTGTAAAACATTGTTGCATATAGCTTTTTTGTTTTTAATTGAAGTCCTCACCGGAATGAAAGAGGAGGGACTCATGCTCCAGCTCGATAATGGCTGCTTTTTTATGAGTCTCTGGTGAGAAATCCTCATCAATCAGTCGATAAATACCGGCAATAGCGACTAATTCGGCATCCAAGTGTGAGGTGAAAATACGTGCGGCGGTATTACCGCGTGCACCAGCAATCGCACGACCGCGTAGTGGTCCATAAACGTGGATATTACCATCGGCAATAATCTCGGCGCCGGGACTAACCGCACCAATCACAATCAAGTCCGCATTGCGTGCATAAACGCGTTGGCCAGAACGTAATTGACGTTTTAACACCATGGTCGGTTTGCTAGCCTCAGTCGGTGCTTCCTCGCGTGCAGGCAGGTCCTGGACAGACGTGGTGGTTGCTGTGGATTCTAATACCACCGCTTCGGTCGTTGGACTGGGCTCCGGCGCTTCACGGTTAGGTAGATTATCAACATCAATAATGTACAAACCGCGCCCCTCGGCTTGCTCTAGCAGCTCGCCCTGGGCACTGACACCAATCACTGGAAGATTTTTCTTGTTAAGAAAATCTAGCAGTTCGGCCCAAGCTAAGGGCGCTTCAATCTCATTGACATCAATAATTAAAGGCTCATTTAAAAATAAACTGCCGGTTTTAGCTAATCTATCCTCCAAGGCCGCTTTAATTTGCTCAATATCATTGCTTTGCAAAATTAAACGTAGGGTATAAATAAAGCCACCCTTTAATTGCAAAACCGGTGCTGTTTGATTACTCACGCTAATGCCTATTTAAAATAAATAAAATTTAAACCCAGTTATCACGTAGCGTCGTACTACGATTAATCACTGTTTTGTCTTGCGCTTCGCCATCGACATAGAAATAACCTAAGCGCTCAAACTGCCAACGTGCGCCCGGGGTGATGGTCGTGCCCGGCTCAATAAAGCCAGTGACGGTTTTGACAGAATCGGGGTTAATAAACTCGAGAAAGTCTTGACCGCCCGCATCTGGATTTTCTACCGTAAATAAACGGTCGTAAAGCTTGACCTCAACCTCGTCGGCATGCGGCACACTGACCCAAGTAATGGTGCCTTTGACCTTGACACTAGCGGCACCAGGGGTACCACTCTTGGTGTCAGGTAGATACTCGGCGTAGACCTCAATCACATTACCATCTTCATCCTGTTTGAAGCCGGTACACTTGACGATATAGGCGTATTTTAAACGCACTAAATTATCCGGGAAAAGGCGGAAGTACTTTTTAGGTGGGTTTTCCATAAAGTCTTCGCGCTCAATCCACAGCTCGCGGCTAAATGGAAACTCACGCACGCCCTGTTCAGGATTATGTGGGTGCTTAGGCGCTTGGCAGAGCTCGGATTGACCCTCAGGGTAGTTAGTAATAATTAACCTAATCGGATCCAGTACGGCCACCGCGCGGTCAACCTTGGGATCCAAGTCATCACGCAGGGCCTGTTCGAGAATATTGTAATCAATGCGGGAATCTGCTTTAGATACCCCGATACGCTCACAGAATAAACGAATCGCTTCCGGCGTGTAGCCGCGACGGCGTAAGCCCATAATCGTCGGCATACGTGGATCGTCCCAGCCCTCAACAAAATGATCGTCCACTAAGCGCTTTAAACGGCGCTTACTGGTAACCACATGATTTAAGTTTAAACGGGCAAATTCGTACTGATGAGGGCGTTGCTCTGGCAGATGCCCTAGGGCAATTAATTTGTCAATGACCCAGTCATAAAAGGGTCGCTGATCCTCAAACTCAAGTGTACAAATACTATGCGTAATCATTTCAAGCGCATCCTCCAAGGGATGAGCAAAGGTGTACATCGGATAAATTGGCCAATCCATGCCGGTACGATGATGTGCCTCATGGCGGATTCGGTAAATCACCGGATCACGCATATTGATATTAGGCGATTTCATATCAACCTTGGCGCGTAAACAAAGACTGCCATTAGGGTGCTTGCCTGCACGCATCTCTTGGAACAGTGTCAAAGACTCCTCAACCGGCCGGTTGCGCCATGGTGAGTCCACCCCGGGCGCAGTCAAGGTACCGCGATTTTCACGAATTTGCTCAGGGCTTTGTTCATCCACATAGGCATCACCGCTTTCGATTAAGGCAAGCGCAAACTCATAGAAAAACTGGAAGTAATCACTGGCAAAGTATAAATGCTCCTTGCCGTCGTAGTTCCAATCAAAACCTAGCCACTTGACCGTATCAATAATGCTGTCAACGTAAGCTTGCTCTTCTTTTTCGGGATTAGTATCGTCAAAGCGTAGATGACATTCACCGCCATAGTCGCGCGCTAAACCAAAGTTTAGACAAATACTTTTGGCATGACCGATATGTAAGTAGCCATTAGGCTCGGGTGGAAAGCGCGTACGAATGCGGGCAGAGTCTCTTGGTGCGTCTTGCTGCACCGATAAGGGGCCTGGTCTGCCGGCCCAACGCTTATTTTGGAACTTATTTGCGCTCAGATCATTTTCAATAATGGTGCGCAGAAAATTAGAAACAGGTACGTCTGAATTAGATGCACTCATAGGTGATAAATAATGAATAATTAAATTTAAATAATACTCTCCATTGTGCCATATTCGACACCGGGATAAGCCTATTTAAGACAGTGGAAAGTAAATATCAACAACTCAAGCCGTGGCTTAGGCTCAGGGCTGGGCTCAGTCTTAGCAGCACCAGCCAGCGTCATCGCATGATTAGTTCACGTTAAAGGTACGGCGACCTAAGACCTCGCCACTAGCGGCGTTTTTAACGGTAAAGGTAACGACGGTAGCGGTTAGCGTACGTTGTGCTTCATCATACTCAAGTTCACCGCTTAGTTGCGTCATGGTACCCACGGTGGCATGAACAGCTGGGGGGCTGGTACGGCCTAGGCGACCATTGCGGTAGCGTCCCTCAATATTGCTCTCAATCGTGACCTCAATGTCGTCTGCTTGATCCTCTCTTTTCATGAGCAGTAGGTCGTAGTGTAATTTGCCTAATTCAGCCTTTAAATTAGCGTGTCTTAAGCCGACCGGGGTGGCGTTAGGATCCTGCGGAATGGCTCGTCTTAAGAGCTCAATTTCTTGCTTTAATTGAGAGATTTTTGCTTCCGCTTCTTGATGCTGTGTTAATAAACGACTGTTTTCAGTTTCGGTTTGTTGTAGGTTTTGGCTGAGCTCTTCGCCACGGGCCTGTAAGGCGTATTGCTCTTGGTTTAGCTGAATAATTTGTTGATTAAGCTGGTGTGACTCCTCGACCGTGATGCGAGTAGCGCCGTAATTGGTTTGTAAAAACCAATAACCGCCCGCACCGATAATAACGCCGGTAAATAAAATCACTAACCAACGTGGCATGCCCCGTTTGCGACGGCGACCAGTTTCGTAGACGGAGGGTTTAAAGGCTCGATTTGAGGATCTGAACATAAAAATTCCTATTAACTGCTAAATTCCTTAATGAATGGGGCTTATTTGCATAATTGATTGTTTAGTGCTTCAAGGCGCTCAGGTGTTCCCACATCTACCCACTGACCTCGATAATGCTGTCCCACCACTTGATCACTAAGCATCGCATGCTTAAGCAGGGGGGCTAAAGGTGCTTTTTGACCACTCGTAAGCCCTTTAAAAAGGCTTGGGTGATAGACCCCAATACCCGCAAAGGTAAGGCTGTCACTGGGAGCGCTTAAGTTGTTGCGAGGGTGTACTCTGCCATTGCTGTTTAAAATAAAGTCACCCTGCGGATTATGCGCTGGATTATCAACCAATAGCAACCAGGCTTGGGCCGCACCCTGATCAATGGCGTTAACATGATTCATCGCCTCGATAGGGTTCCAATCGCACCAAACATCGCCATTAATCACTAAAAAAGCATAATCACCTAATAGCGGTAGCGCTTTTGTGATGCCGCCTGCGGTTTCCAAGGCCTCATCACCCTCAGGCGAGTATACGATGCTGACGCCGTAGCGTGAGCCATCACCCAAATAGCTCTCAATCTGTGAGCCTAACCAAGCATGGTTAATCACAATATCAGTAATACCGGCCGCTTGTAAACGCTCGATATGATGCACGATAAGCGGCTTATTGCCAACCTCAAGTAAGGGTTTCGGGGTGTGGTCGGTGAGCGGGCGCATCCGTTCACCACGGCCGGCCGCTAGGATCATCGCTTGGATCAAAAGGTGTACCTCGCTTCAACAGTGATATTTTCCAGACGATCAAGAATGCGCGCAATAATTGCAAACTCATGATAACGATTAGCTACTTGGCGAATATAAGCAAGCACCCGGGGGATATGCTCCAAATACTGCTGTTTATGATTGCGTATGGCGAGGCGGGCAAACACACCTAAAATGCGAAGATTGCGTTGTAAGCTCATGGCCTCATATTGACGATAGAAATCGCCAAAATCCTCGGGCACCGGTAGCCCGGCTGCTCGCGCCTTTTCCCAATAACGAATGGCCCAGTCTAACTGTTGCGGCTCATCCCAGGTAGTGCGTGCATCCATCACCAGGGAGGCTAGGTCATAAGACAGCGGGCCGTATAGCGCATCTTGGAAATCAATAATGGCGGGATTCCTAGCCTCCTGCTCTGGTGACATTAGCATCAGATTAGGGGAGTGGAAGTCACGGTGTACAAAAACCTGTGGCTCTTCTGCATTGAATGCGGCGAGCGCATCCAAGGTGGGGTAGAGGAGTTGCTTTTCTAGGTCAGTCAGCTGATTCTGACAATGCTTTTCGACATACCATTCCTCGAATAAATTCATCTCCTCACGTAGGCGTGGTGCATCATAAGGTGGTAGATGAGCTGCAGGCGTTTGTTGCATCTGTACGAGTGCATCTAAGGCTTCACGATAGATGCCTTGTAGTGTTGCATCATCTAGGCCAGCTTGTACTGCTTGATAATACGTAGTTTGTCCCAGGTCTGAGAGTAATAAAAAACCGGCTTGCTGTTCCTGTTCCAAGATTTTGGGAACGGTTAAGCCCTGTTGCTCCAGTAGCTGGTCAATGGCGACAAACACCGCACAGTTTTCGTGTGGGGGCGGCGCATCCATAATAATCAGCGTCGTTTGTTGGGCGGCGCTGTAAATACGGTAGTAACTTCTAAAGCTGGCATCCGAAGAAGCCGCTTCCAAGGTATCAAAGTCGAATTGATACTTTGCTGTCAGTGCAGATAGCCATTGGTTTAATTGCTTTGAACGTTCGGCTGTGATTGTTAAGGCCATAAACAATAAATAAATTTAATAGGGTCAGAATTTAATGTAACTGAATGACTTGCTATAAAATATAGCGTTTACATCGTAAAAATATCAATAATTTTAGAACATACTAAGCCCTTATGTCTTTTAAGCTGGCTTAGTTTTACTTTTAGTTGCAGCAGGTTTTTGCTTTTCCCAATCGGAATACATGGTGTTTAGAGGCAGTGCTTTAGTTCTTATCGTTTTAGTCGCTATGGGTGGAGCCCAGGCCCAAAGCCCTGGTTTGCGTGTGCCGCTGCTGGAATCGCCGATGTTAGGTGAGAATAAGGCAGGGCAAGATGATATTGTCACCATCACCGATAGTAAAACGGTTGATGTGGTTGATGATACCAATAAACTGATCCTGCAGGGGGGCGCACAGGTCAGGCGTGCTGATGTGATTTTAAAGGGCGATCGTATTACATACAAACGTGAGCTCGGCCGAATCCGCTCCGAGGGGCATGCCCGCCTTTTACAAGAGGGTAATTTATTTACCGGAGAGGAAATCGAGTACAACGTCAATACAGAGAGCGGTGAGTTTCTGGGCCCGATCTATTCCTTTGCCGATGGTAGCTCCGGTCGTGCTGATTTTGCTGATATGTTGGATCGTAATCATCTGCGTTTATTTAATGCGACCTTTGCCTCATGCCCTTGCCCTGACCCTTCTTGGTATTTAGCTGCCGAGCGTGTTGATATTTACGATGATGAAAATGAGGGTATTGCTCGCAATGCTAAAGTCTATGTGGGTGATATACCGGTTTTTTGGTCACCGTATTTTACCTTTCCATTACGTCAGGAAAAGAAAACGGGTTTTTTAACCCCGACTTTTTCCTATTCTTCACGTAGTGGTGCTGACATTATTGCGCCGTATTTTATTAACTTAGCCCCTAATTACGATGCTACTTTGACGCCGCGTTGGTTATCTAAGCGGGGACTGATGCTGGGCGGTGAGTTCCGCTATTTGCAGCCGACCTATTCGGGTCAATTGACTGCGGCTTATCTACCTCGGGATAAGCATTTCAATAATCAGAAGCGTTGGACTTACGGTATTACGCATCGTCATCAACTGGGCAGCTTATTCGGTTTTAACTTTGGTTTTAATTTGAATTGGAATAAGGCTTCAGACGGTAACTATTTCCGAGATTTAGATGATTTGGAAGTTACGGAAGCCGATCGTACCTACTTAAATCAAAGTGCTACCTTAACGTTTTCTGGGCATCAGTACTGGAGCGGTTTTTTGCGTTGGCAGCAGTATCAGGGTTTGCATGATCTGAACTTAAATAGTGAGACCCCGGGTGCGGGTGTTTATCGTCAATATGAGCGTAAGCCTGAGCTATTAATTCGCGGTGCGCGCTATGATTGGGGTGGTTTTGACCTGAGCACGGTTAATACACTGACACGGTTTGAGTTTCCTAAGTTTCCGGCCGAGTTAAATGGTGCACATTTCTATTGGCCCAAAAATCGCGGTCATTCTAGGTATGATGGGACGCGTTTAAGCTCATACTCTACTGTCAGTTATCCTATTGTGCGACCGGGTTGGTATATTACCCCCAAGTTAGGCTTGCATTTTTCCCATTATGAAACGGACTGGTATAGGGATTTGCCCAACGGTGGTTTTTGGCCACAAAGTGGTCGTGGGGTAGCGCGTGATCGTGCTCAAAGTCGTACCTTGCCGATTTTTAGTGTAGACTCTGGCATGACCTTTGAGCGTGAAACCACGTTTTTTGGCAAGCCCTCAAGACAAACCTTGGAGCCTAGACTTTACTACTTATATATACCATTTAGAGATCAGTCGAGTATCCCGGTTTATGATACGTCGGTCAGTCAGTTTGGCTTTGGTACTGCCTTTACTGAAAATCGCTATAGCGGCGGCTGGGATAGAATTAATAATGCCAATCGACTGACCTTAGGATTGACTACGCGGTGGTTGGATGCAAATAGTGGGCTTGAGCGCTTGGCTTTGCAGGTAGCCCAAAGTTTTTCTTTTGAACCTCAAAAAGTCACACTTTCTAATAATGAGCAATTAGCTAATAACCGTTCCGAGTTTTTGGTTTCCCTAAGTGCTCGTCTTACGGATAAGCTAAATACTGAAGCAGCGCTACAATATGATCCTTATGAAAAGAAAATTGCTCAGTCAAGCGTTTCGCTGCGCTGGAACCCAAAGCGTTTGACCTCTTTGAGTTTATCGTACCGCTATCAGCGTGATCCTTTATTGAATGAAAGTGGTGGGATCTATTCCTATCAATTGCCTTCCAAAGAAAATTTGATTGTTGCCGGTCAATGGCCGATCACAGCAAAAGTGAATGCGGTTGGGCGTTTTGATTATTCATTTAAAGAAAGACGTTCTACTCAGAGCGTTGCTGGCATCGAATATCGTAGTAATTGTTGTTGGTCGGCGCGGGTATTATTCCAAAGATATGCAGTTGCACAAGAAAAAACGAATTCACGAGTGTTTTTCCAGTTAGAATTAAATGGTTTAGGTGCCTTAGGCTCAGATCCTATGAAAACGATTCGAGATAGCATTCCAGGATACGAATCGACAGAGGTGCCGGTACCGGTACGTTCTACATTTGAAAGGTATGAATAAATGCGTAAACAAGTTACATTACGACAATTGGCATTAAAAGCCTTGCCTTTAATGCTTTTGGCCTTGCCAATGACATTGGTCCAAGCTCAAACAAAGGGAGCTCGAGCCGCTCAACAGGGGCAATTTGCTGATGGTATTGCTGCGATTGTCGGCACCGAGGTTATAACCATGCGTCAGTTACAGGAGCGTATGGCGGCTAATCGTGTAGCAGGTAATGATCGTCGCGCTCAAGATCAGGTGTTACAAGGCATGATCGATGAGTTACTGGTTGAGGATGAGGCACAACGCTTGGGTTTACAAATCAGTGATGGTCGCATGCAACAGGTGATTGCTGAGATTGCTGCTAATAACAATATGACGCCTGAACAGTTACGTGAGGCAGCCCGTCAACATGGTATTGACTGGACTACCTATGTTGAGGGTTTACGTAACCAGGTCTTATTGGATGAGGTACGCGGTCAAATCTTAATGTCCCGTATTCATGTGACGCCAGCGGATGTGGAGGCCTATATTAAGCAAAATCCGACTGGTGTGTCACCTAATTATCGCCCGCAAGTGATTCAACCTGAAGCGCCACCGCCGGAAAAACGCATTGTCGTAGAGCAGAGCTTTGAACCCAAAGCCATTGCTTTCCAGCATATTTATATTCGGGTGCCCGATAACTCCTCAGAAGAGGTAGTTGAGGCGGCACGTAAACGCGCCAATGAGGCCTTACAAAAAATTCGTGGTGGCACAAGCTTTGAGGCGGTAGCCCGCGAGTACTCCAATGCACCTGAGGCAGCAGAAGGTGGTAATTTAGGGATTCGTTTATTTGAAGATTGGCCTAAATTATTCGTGGACCAGACACGTAATGTTCGAGATGGTCGCGTCTCAGGTGTCTTCCGTGCCCCAAATGGTTTCCATATTCTGAAGGTGGTTGAGCGTCGTGGTTTAATTCATGAGCGCCAACGTGAAGTCGTGGTACAAGCCCCTCGACCAGCTCCTATTGTGGTTCATGATCCACGGGTGCAGGCAGCACAGCAAGAGGGTCCGGTCGAAGTGACTGATTCACATGTGCGCCATATTCTGATTCGTCGCACTCCGATTATGACGGATGAGCAAGCGCATGAGCGCATTCTTCAAGTACAGCAAGCGATTCAGGGTGGTATGAGTTTCTCCGAAGCGGCAGAAAAGTACTCTGACGATTCCTCAGCACCAATTGGTGGGGATATTGGTTGGATCACACCGGGTCAAGCCGATCCGGCCTTTGAGAAGGCGGCCGATAGCTTACAAATCGGTCAAATCAGTGAGCCAGTACGTAGTTCATTTGGCTGGCATTTGATTGAGGTGATGGAGCGACGCACGGAGGACAAGCAAGCCTCTATCCGTAAGTCCTTGGCTAATGAGGCGATTTTTGAGGAGCGTGCGGCCGCCGTATTAGAAGATTGGATTGAGCAGCTCAGAGGTCGCACCTTTATTGATAATCGTCTTGAGCAAAAGCGTAACCGCTAGTTTTTGATCTATAGGTAGAGTGCATTGGCGCATCAAGCTCGTAAACGTTTCGGTCAGCATTTTTTAGTTGATGAGTATATTATCAACGCCATTGTGAATGCCATTGCTCCTCGTGAGGATGATCTGATGGTGGAAATCGGTCCTGGTCAATTGGCCATGACCGAACCATTGTTGGAGCGACTAAAGCAACTCACGGTGATTGAGATTGACCGCGACTTAGTGCAGCGTTTAGCCAGGCGCTACCCCGCAGAGCGTTTGCGCGTGATTGAGAGTGATGTACTAAAAGTCGATCTCAAAGCGCTCTTTGCTGAGCGTATAAGCGCATCGGCTAGGAAGCTGCGCGTGGTGGGTAATCTTCCTTACAATATTTCCACGCCGATTTTATTTCATTTGATGGAATATGTGGATTTGATTGAGGATCAGCATTTTATGCTGCAAAAAGAGGTGGTGCAGCGCATGATTGCTGAACCAGGCACTAAGGACTACGGTCGGCTTTCTGTGATGCTGCAACAACGTTATGCCATGGAGGGGCTCTTTGATGTGGGTCCCGAGGCCTTTGATCCTCCACCACGGGTTGATTCTGCCATTGTGCGCATGATCCCATTAGCTGAGGATAGACTACAGCCAAAAAACTATCAGCTATTTGCTGAGATTGTAGCCCAAGCTTTCGGTCAGCGACGCAAGATGATTCGACGTAGTCTAGCTCAATGGCGCTTGGATTTTGCGGCTTTGGGGATTGAAGCGACGGCCAGAGCTGAGGATCTTAGTTTGCAGCAGTTTATTGCCTTAGCGGATGCCGTGGATAGTGCAGGTGTAGGACAAAATTAAGTTCCTCCCGAGCGAGCGCTAACGCTTGTCCGGGAGGGTGAGTGTTGGGCGCTAAGGCTCTGTTCTACCGTAGGCCCGTGCCGGGGGCGTTCATATCCTTTCTTTCGATAAATTCGATTTTATAACCATCGGGATCTTCAACAAAGGCAATCACGGTTTCACCGCCCAGTACGGGACCGGCTTCACGCGTGACTTTACCACCCGCAGCTTTGACCTTGGCACAGGCTTCATAGGCATCTGGCACACCAATGGCAATATGACCATAGGCCGTACCCATCTCGTACTCCTCAACCCCGTAGTTATAGGTTAATTCGATTTCAGCTTGTTCGGGGTTGGAGGCGTAACCGAGAAAAGCAAGCTTATACTTATATTCGGGGTTATCGGAAGTACGTAATAAGCTCATGCCTAAGACCTTGGTATAAAAGTCAATGGATCGCTCCAAATTACCTACGCGTAACATGGTATGTAGTATTAACATGAAAACTCCTTATGAATTGGTTAAGCTTAGCATTGTCGTGCTATTTTAGCGCTTCTTTTTGCTCTGGGCATAGGGTGTGTCCGCTGGATCCTGGCTAGGATAATCCTCGGGGTTTAGGCGGATCATCTCTGACTCAATCCACTGCTCAACCGCTGCCATGATTTCCTCACTGCTACGATCGCCAGGACTGATGGCTGGGCCAAAGGAGAGGGTCACGCAGCCAGGCTTTTTAATAAAGGCATTGCGTGGCCAGACTTTACCGGCATTATGCGCGACCGGGATGATATCGCATTGCGCATGCATAGCAAGGCGTACACCACCTGGCTTATAGCGACCCTTGGTGCCAACCGGGGTGCGTGTCCCTTCGGGAAAGAGCACGGGTGAGCGCCCCTCTTTGATGCGTTTCGTGCCCATACGCAGCACTTGCCGCAGTGCCTCCGAGGCTTTGGCGCGGTTGATCGGGATATTGTTTAAGCTAGCTAGCGCCCAACCAAAGAGCGGGATATACTCCAAGCTCTTCTTATACACTAAGACCACTGGGAAGGGCGTAAACCACGGCAAAAATAGGGTTTCATAAGCGGATTGGTGCTTGACTAAATAGATCACCTGACGATCAGTGGGGATATTGTCCTTACCTTTGACCTCATAGCGAATCCCTAAAATCACCTTGGCTAAATAAATTAAAAGCCGTGGCCAAAGCACTGCAAAGCGATAGCGCTTAGCAAAGGGCAGCGGTCTGGCTAAAACAATCAGCGGACCTAAAATCAAAGCGCTGACAATAAAGCATAAGGCATAAATGAGAGAGCGAATAAAGTTCATCCGGCAACTCCGATTACATAGCGGCAGGCGTAACTTCAGCCAGCAAGCGATTAACCATGGCGGCCAAATCCTCACTTACCGGTGTATCTGTGTCAAAGGCTGGGTCTTGCTGGGTTTTTTGACCATTGCCGGTGAGTACTAGCCAGGGTTTAAAACCGGCAGCTGACGCTGCCTGTAAATCACGTAAGGAATCACCCACGGCATAGGTCGTTGCGCTGCGATCGATGTTATAGCGTCGTTTTATTTCCTCAAATAGTCCAGGCGAGGGTTTGCGACAATGGCAATTATCCTCAGGCTTATGCGGACAGATGAAAATGGCATCAATGAGGCCACCTTTTTCTGCCAAGAGTTGACGCAATTTGGCATGCATGGCATTTAAATCATCGATGGTAAAATAGCCGCGCCCAAGACCCGATTGATTGCTAGCGATCACCACTTTATAGCCAGCGCCATTGAGACGACTGATGGCTTCAAGACTGCCCGCAATAGGTTCCCATTCGGCAGCACTTTTAATGTAATCTGCGGAGTCTTTGTTAATGACCCCATCTCTATCGAGAATCACTAGTTTGTTGGGCATCTTGAATCCTATGTAAAGCTTAAAGACTAGGCTAAGCGAGAAATATCGGCAATCAAATTCATGGTGCCGTGAAGACGCTGCAGTAGTGCTAAGCGATTGGCGCGAATTGCGACATCCTCAGTCATAACCATCACATCATTAAAAAAGTCATCCACGGCGGGTCGTACAGCGGCTAGCCGGCTCATACCGCCAGGGAAGTCCTTGCTTTGAAAGAGCGCCATAACTTCTGGCTCCACAGCTTGCAAGGTGGTGAATAAATTCTTTTCCGCCTCATCCTGTAATAACGCTGCATCGAAGTTGTGCACTTCATCTTCAGAGCGACGTAATAAATTGCTGATACGCTTATTGGCAGCCGCTAAGCTTTCAGCCTCATCCAGTGCAGAGAAGGCTTCAATCGCAGCAATCCGCTCAGGTATTTGATCCAAAGGTGGATTGACGGCTAAAACCGCATCAATCACCGCTTTGCTATGCTCGGCTTGTAATTGGTTACGGTAACGCTCCAAAATAAACTCGTAAACTTCAGTGGCAGTATTAGGATTAAGCTCGCTGCTAGCATCAAAGAGGCTAAGGGATTTGGCTAAAAGCGCAGGTAAATCTAAATCAGCCGCACTGATGCCATCAAGATGAGCTTGTTCTAGCCATTCATAGGCACTGATAATGCCCAACGCAGCTCGACGTAAACCGTAGGGATCTCGTTCACCCGTAGGAATAGAGCCAATTCCCCAAATGCCGACTAAGGTCTCAACCCGTTCAGCCACAAAAAGAATGAGCGCAGTGATGCCGTCCTTGCTTGGCGCTAAGTTAAAGCGGACATCGTATTGATGCGCTAAAGCTTGGCAAACGGCAGAACTTTCCTGCTCGCCAGCGGCGTAGTAGGATGCCATGATCCCTTGTAGCTCGGGGAATTCACCGACCATTAAAGAAACTAAATCCGCCTTGGCTAAGTAGGCTGCACGTTCTGCTTCTTGCTTGTTGGTGCCTAATTGCTCGGCAATCAGTGCGGCCAAGGCTTGCACCCGCTCTGTTCTTTGCAGTTGTGAGCCTAATTTATTGTGATAGACCACATTGGCTAATTGTGCTACCCGCTCATTTTGTGGGGTTTTCTTGTCCGTATCAAAGAAGAATTCCGCATCGGCTAAACGTGGACGTACAACGCGCTCATTACCCTCAATAATATTTTTAGGGTCGGCTAAGTGCATATTGCTGACAATCAGAAAACGATGATCCAATTTGCCGTCTGCTTTATTAAAAAGCGGGAAGTACTTCTGATTTAAACGCATGGTTAAAATCAGACATGCTTGCGGTACGGCTAGGAATTTGCGATCAAATTGACCTACATAAACCGTTGGGTGCTCTACTAAAGCGGTGACTTCATTTAATAACTCAGCGACTTCAGGATCCTCACCCAAGGTAGTGTCTAGCGAGTCAGCAATACGGTGTAGTTGTTCACGAATCATGGCTTGGCGACGCTCAAAATCGGCAATTACCATACCCTCATCGGCTAAGCGTTGTTCGTATTCCTCCGCATCTGTGAGTGAAATCGTCTTGGCCCCCATAAAGCGGTGACCCTCGGTGATACGGCCAGCACTTAGACCAAGTGCTTGTACAGGTAAAATCTCATCGCCGTGTAATACCACTAAGCGATGTGCTGGACGGACAAAGCGCACGGTGGTTTGACGATCGGCGAGTTGATAGCGCATCACCTTAGGGATAGGTAATTGGCTAATACAATGCTCTACCACCTCTTGAATGCGATTCTTTAAGATGGCGCCAGGTGCCTTACCACGGGCAATTAAGAAGTCCTGTTTGCCATCGGATTCCTTGCTTAGATCAGCCACGCTCAAATGCGCTAAGCCCTTGGCCTCTAAGCGCTTAGTTAGGGCAGGGGTGGCGTTGCCTGCGGCATCTAAACCTACTTTGGCAGGCATCAGCTTTTCAACAAAGTCCTGCTCTGGCGCTTGTGGCAGCACCTTGTCAATCAGAATGGCTAAGCGTCTAGGGGTGGCAAAGTAACGATACTGATAGTCATCTGGCAATAAGGCCAGTTTTTTTAAATCAGCTTCAATGGTAGTGGCAAATGCTTCGCCTAAACGTTGTAATGCTTTGGGTGGTAGCTCCTCGGTTAGGAGCTCAATTAATAAGGCTTTAGTTGACATATTATTTTGCCTCCACGGGAGCTGCTTGTTTGAGCATCGGGAAGCCGAGCTTTTCTCTAGATTCGTAATAACATTGGGCGACGCTGCGGGAGAGATTGCGAATACGGGCAATATAGGTTGCACGTTCAGTCACACTAATCGCTCCGCGCGCGTCTAATAAATTAAATAAGTGGGCTGCTTTTAGCACTTGCTCATAAGCGGGTAAAGCTAATTGCAGCTCAATCAAACGCTGGGCATTTTTTTCATGATCATTAAAATGACGGAATAAGGTCTCCACATCGGCATATTCGAAATTGTATTTGGATTGTTCTACCTCGTTTTGATGGAAAACATCCCGGTAATAAACAGGGTTGCCCGCTAAATCTGTGGTCCAAACCAAATCGTAAACGCTCTCAACGTTTTGTAAATACATCGCTAAACGCTCAATACCGTAGGTAATTTCACCGGTCGTGGCTGAACAGTCTAAACCGCCCACCTGTTGGAAGTAGGTAAATTGCGTCACTTCCATGCCGTTGAGCCAGATTTCCCAACCTAAGCCCCAAGCGCCTAAGGTGGGGTTTTCCCAGTCATCCTCGACAAAGCGAATATCATGCTCTTCGGGATTAATGCCTAGGGCTCTGAGTGAGTCTAAATACAAATCGATGATATTGCTAGGTGCAGGTTTTAAAACCACTTGATATTGATAATAATGCTGCAGACGATTGGGATTCTCACCGTAACGACCGTCATTAGGGCGGCGCGATGGTTGCACATACGCTGCATACCATGGCTCTGGGCCAATGGCTCTTAAGAAAGTGGCGGTGTGAGAAGTACCGGCTCCCACTTCCATATCAAAAGGCTGTAGGAGGGTGCAGCCCTGCGCACCCCAATAATTTTCTAATGTAAGAATTATTTGCTGAAAGCTAAGCATGCTATGACATTTACCAAAAATTTAATTAACCTATAATTTTAGGATATTTAGCTTGATAAAACACAGAATCACTGCGCTCCTCGTAATTTCTCATGGCCTTTAAACTACGTCACACTATTTAGGTAGGAGCGCATGCTCTTTTGCTAGATAAGTATAAATAGCGGTAAAATCAACAGCAATTTTTAATAATAAAATCACTCTAGGAGGTATTGATGTCAGAGGCATTAGTCTTAACTGAAAAAATTGGTCGCGTATTAGTGATTACGATTAATCGTCCTCAATCACGTAATGCGCTTACTTATGACACCTCATTTGCCTTGGCCGATGCGATTGATGAGCTAGAAAATAGCGATGAGTTGTCATTAGGCATTTTGCGCGGTCAGGGCGAGCATTTTTGTGCCGGTATGGATCTGAAGGAGTTCGCTAAAACGCAGCGTCGCGCAGTGGTGCCTGGTCGCGGTTTGGGTGGA
Source organism: Oligella sp. HMSC09E12 (assembly GCF_001808505.1). Classification (NCBI taxonomy): domain Bacteria; kingdom Pseudomonadati; phylum Pseudomonadota; class Betaproteobacteria; order Burkholderiales; family Alcaligenaceae; genus Oligella; species Oligella sp. HMSC09E12. The sequence goes on along the minus strand of NZ_KV793551.1, from coordinate 10,379 downwards.
CTGTGTGAGGCGGTGCCTAAAAAGCCGTTAATCGCCGCAGTTGAAGGCTATGCCCTGGCAGGTGGTTTTGAGCTCTGTTTAGCGTGCGATCTGATTGTGGCTTCGAATACAGCGAAATTTGGTTTGCCAGAGGCTAAGCGTGGTTTGGTACCGGGTTCTGGCGGTATGTTACGTTTTTCTCATCGTGTGCCTTATGCAATTGCCATGGAGTTCTTATTAACTGGCGATATGTTGAGTTCGCAACGGGCATATGATTTAGGCTTGGTTAACCATTTGGTTGAACCTGGTCAAGCGCTAGAAGCGGCCTTAGCCTTAGCCGACAAAATTGCGGCAAATGGTCCTCTAGCATTACAAGTGATTAAGCAGGTGGTCAATGAGGCCCGGACGTGGAGTGATCAGGATATGTTTGCCCTGCAGCAGCCACGGATGCAGCATATCTTCACCTCGGAAGATGCCAAAGAAGGGGCCACTGCATTTGCTGAAAAGCGTGAGCCAGTTTGGAAGGGTCGCTAGGGCGATCTTGATTTTATCTCGTAAGAACTACCAGACTGAGTGCTGAGAGCTCAGTCTTGGTTGATTTAAAGGTAAAGGATATATTATGACAACCATTATTAAAGAAGCTGATTTAGTTCAGTCAATTGCTGATGCAGTGCAATTTATCAGCTACTATCATCCAGCGGATTATTTAGCGCATTTAGCACGTGCTTATGAGGTGGAGCAAAGTCCAGCCGCTAAGGATGCGATTGCACAGATTCTGACAAACTCTAAAATGTCTGCCGAAGGTCACCGTCCCATCTGTCAGGATACTGGGATCGTCAATATCTTCCTAAAAGTCGGCATGGAGGTCAAGTTTGAACTGAGCGGCAGTCTGCAAGAGGCCTGTGATGAGGGGGTACGCCAAGGTTATTTAAATCCGGACAATAAACTGCGTGCCTCCGTACTTGATGATGCCATTTTTGAGCGTAAAAATACTCGTGATAATACGCCCTGTATTCTCTCGGTTGAGCTTGTGCCCGGCGATAAGGTCGAGGTGCAGGTGGCAGCCAAGGGTGGTGGTTCAGAAAACAAAACCAAATTTGCCATGTTAAATCCGGGCGAGGATATTGTCGAGTGGGTGCTTAAAACCGTGCCGACCATGGGTGCCGGTTGGTGTCCTCCCGGTATGCTGGGTATCGGTGTTGGCGGTACCGCTGAAAAAGCGATGTTAATGGCTAAGCAAGCCTTGATGGAAGATATCGATATGTACGAGCTCTTGCAGCGCGGTCCGCAAAATAAGCTTGATGAATTACGTATTGAGCTTTATGAAAAAGTCAATGCGCTTGGTATCGGTGCTCAGGGCTTAGGCGGTCTGACAACGGTATTGGATGTGAAGATTAAGAGCTTCCCGACGCATGCGGCCTCTAAACCGATTGCTATGATTCCTAACTGTGCTGCCACTCGTCACGTTCATTTTGAACTGGATGGTAGCGGTGTTGCCGAGATGCCGGTGCCGTCACTTGAAAATTGGCCGGATGTCGAGTGGGCGCCGGATTACAATAAATCCAAAGCAGTTAATTTGGATACCTTAACTCCGGAGGAAGTTGCCGCTTGGAAGCCGGGTGATACGCTCTTATTATCGGGTAAGATGCTAACCGGTCGTGATGCTGCCCATAAGCGTATTCAACAGATGTTGGCTGCCGGTGAGGAATTACCGGTGGACTTTAAAAACCGCGTGATCTACTACGTCGGTCCTGTGGACCCGGTGCGTGATGAGGTGGTAGGTCCTGCCGGCCCGACCACATCCACCCGTATGGATACCTTTACCGAAATGATGCTGGAGCAAGGGCTTATCGCGATGATTGGTAAAGCCGAGCGCGGTCCGGTGGCGATTGATGCGATTAAAAAGCATCAATCGGCTTATTTAATGGCTGTCGGCGGTGCCGCTTATTTGGTCTCTAAAGCCATTCGCGGTGCCAAGGTGGTTGCTTTTGAAGATCTTGGCATGGAAGCCATTTATGAGTTTGAGGTCAAGGATA
>NZ_KV793551.1:4878-8344 GCF_001808505.1 Oligella sp. HMSC09E12 | reverse complement strand
GCAGTTTGGGGTCGGGTTTATCCCGGCTCCTTTTCGGTTACCGGATGAGCTGCGTCTTGAGCTAGGTTTTAGCCCGGATACCATTCAACTACTCGAAGACGCAGGCTATAAGGTGAGCGTCAAAGCCAGTATGGGTCGTATCCAAACCATTCAAATTATTGATGGCAAGATGTACGGTTACTCTGATCCACGCAACCCGGATGGAGCAGCAATAGGTTATTAATTTGATTTGATTTTAACGTTTGGAAACGGCTATGTTTCTGTGAGGAGCATAGCCATTTTACTATCTGCATGGTTAGGGAGGGTTTAGATCAATGCTGGATAATGCTTTTTAATCGTTGTTCGCAGTAGCGTGAAAAAATCACTCACAGAATCAATGAATATTTCGGGTGAAAACTGTGTTTCAAAAGCGCTGTCTAAGTCATTAGCAAAGTCTTTTTCAAAGCGAGATAATTCCTCTAATAATCTCTGCAAAACATGCTCATCCACTTCGGACACATAATAATCCACAGCCTCTTCCAAGTTATCGGCATCACAAATGACATACATATCTTGGTTTAGATAACCGCCCATTAACTGAAAGATCTCTTCGTATTTGTGCATAGGATTTACCTTATCGGATAAGCTGTTAATATGTAATACTGTTTTCCATTATAACTTTTTGGATCTAGTACCACTCTAAGCTTTGAAGTCTGAACATAATTGCTAGTTCCTTTCGCAATGTATCCACCTACCTTATACCCACCAACGGTATGTTGAATCACTAATTTTCTTTTTTCACCGGATTTTATCCACTGTTCAATATAAAACCTATTTACTCGCATCGCCTCAGAAATAGCTCGCTCAGCGACTCTCAAATTAGTAAAAGAACTGGCCGCAGGACCAACTTTCGGATCGTTGGCCAAGCGGTATAAGAGATCTTTTTCAGTATGGCCTACGTGTCTACTGATCGTATGACCACCAGCTTTAGAACCCTTTACAGCCTCGTGCTCAGCCAACTTGATTCTACCGGCCCTTATCGTCGCCACCCTAGCAGCACCAATGGCAGAGGCAAATCCCATAGGAACAGCCAAGTCAACTGACAATGCGATTATATTGGCTGTTCCTTTTGATGCACCAAGCGTTTCTGCTGTATCAGTCACTGCTTTAGCAATTCTTGTATTACTTACGGTACCCGTTAATATTTGTTTAAAAGAAGAGTGAACCATATCCGCAGCATGTGCACCAACAACGATACAGCCAGCTTTGGTCAGCATGGTAGGTTCTGGGGCAGCACACATGCCGCCAGCGATGAGCATCTCAAGCATTCCACTCACGAGATTTAAACCACCCCATAAACGGTTACTAAGTATCTCCCCTTCGCTAATCGAGGCATTATGAAGTATGCCAGCCATCTGAACAGGCGATAAAACGATTCGTAATCCTTCTTCGGTTTGCATAAGTAGCACCTCAATGGCTATAAAAATTGCATCTCATTTTATCTGGTATTTTTTTCGCTTTTATGACACTATTTTTGATTTCTTAATTGTTAAACCATTGATTACGTATGACATATTAGTGTCATATCAATATGTTTAAGTTCTGTTAATCATTTATACGTGGATAAAATAACGTTTTTACAAGGAAAAACTATATCCATCCAATGCACTTTTGGACTTAATGGTCAACACGTTAGCGAATTTAATGTGGAGGGTAAAAGTTAAAGCTTTTTCCTGTATTCGTCACTTTTTTCGGGACACCCGAACATTTCCTTATAAATCAATAACTTAGTCTAAAATAGAGACGTTTTAGGGTGTCCCGGGTGTCTCGTTATGTTCGTTCGTGAGAAGAAAAATAAGTCAGGATCCGTTAGTATTCAAGTAGTTAGCAAGAAAAACGGTACCTACAAAGTGCTGAAATTCATCGGTTGCGCCACAACGCATCCGGACATTGAACGATTTAAATTAGAAGCAGAGCAGTACATTGTAGACAACAAGCCTCAATTAAGTTTTGACTTTGATTTCACTCGTGCCGAGGAAGATGAGCAAGCCGTCACGGTGGTCTCGTCACTGCAGAACAATCAAATACACGTGATTGACCCGGAGCTTATCTTTGGCCGTATCTATGATGCCATCGGCTTTAATCGGGTGCCTGATGAGTTGTTTCGGCACTTGGTGATTGCTCGCTTAGCTTATCCTTTCAGTAAACTTAAAACCATTACTTACCTCTTAAAATACTGTGGCGTTAAGCTGGAGATCAGTGCTATCTACCGCTTTCTAGACCGTTTAGCAGATCGCTACCAACCGTTGGTTGAGCAGATTGCCTTTGAGCACACTAAGCGCATGCAAGGCGGTCTGATTAGCGTTGTGTTTTATGACATGACGACGCTGCACTTTGAGGCGGAAGATGATGATGACCTACGTCAGGCGGGCTTTTCTAAAGTCGGTAAACACACGCATCCGCAGATTTACTTAGGCTTACTCGTGGGTGCTAATGGCTTCCCCATTGCTTACGATATTTTTGCCGGTAAAAGCTATGAGGGACATACCCTCATACCCTTTCTGGAGCGTTTTAGCGTACGGTTTAATCTTGGTAAACCCTTTGTCGTTGCCGACAGCGGACTACTCACTAAGGCCAATATCGAAGCGTTAAAGGCCAAAGACTACACCTACATCATCGGTGCCCGGCTCAAGACGGAGAGCGCCAAACTAAAACGAGAAATACTTACCGTCAATTGTGAAGACGGCTTAGCCCACTCCTTTACCAAGGACGAGGCTGAACGCTTAATTGTGCATTACAGTAGCAGTAGAGCTCAGCGCGATAAAGATAACCGTCGTAAGGGCTTAGAGCGGCTTCAGCAACGGCTGCGTAGTGGCAAACTGACCAAGTCTCATTTGAACAATCGAGGTTATAACAAGTACCTTAAAATGCACGGTGAGATCCATGTGGCTATTGAGATGGAGAAGTACGAAAGCGATGCGGCTTGGGATGGTCTCAAGGGCTACGTCACCAACACCACGCCGGATGCCGAGGAGCTGTTAGCGCATTATGGTCAGCTTCGGCAGATAGCGAAGACCTTCCGCATTATGGTCAGCTTCGGCAGATAGCGAAGACCTTCCGCATGTCAAAGACGGAACTGAGCCTATAAGACCTTGGAAACGGCACTGTACCAAGAAAGATCCGGCCCATCCTTAAAACAGGCTGCCGAATTAACCCGGACTATGTATCAAATTCAAATGGAGCTACCCAATAGCAAAAAAACGTCAAACGATCCTGCTAGGTATGGATGAACAGCAGCAAGAATTGCTCAAAATCTGCGAAAAGCATTTTGGGGAGCCCAAATGACGAAAACAGGAGCATCAATCGGCTTATTTAATGGCTGTCGGCGGTGCTGCTTATTTGGTTTCTAAAGCTATCCGCGGTGCTAAGGTGGTTGCTTTTGAAGACCTTGGTATGGAAGCCATTTATGAGTTTGAGGTGAAGGATA
>NZ_KV793551.1:0-4858 GCF_001808505.1 Oligella sp. HMSC09E12 | reverse complement strand
GCAGTTTGGGGTCGGGTTTATCCCGGCTCCTTTTTTGTTTGGGCTGAATTTTTAAATATTAAGGATTGATTTTTATAGGTTTAGAGATGAGTCCTTAAATATATACTTTTGGAATAGCTCCTAAGTTGCTCGGCATTTAAATACTAGTTTTGATCGTAAGGACATACACTTAATGTTAGTGTGACATGGCTGTCTTTAGACTGTGTTTCTATGGGTAGAGCAGCAATAGCACTTCGAGGTGCTCCGGCATGCAGCGATTTATTTGTATATGAGTTTATTAGTATTTTAAAGTGACTGAACGCAAAAAATTTTCATCAATAGTTATTGCTAAGTAGCGGGGAACTATCACATCCGCAATTCGTGATTTTTTAACTTTAGCAATATCTGTTGGTGTCATTGCTTTGCAATGTCTTTAGCGTGTTTTTAAGATTTAAGCGGGCATGATCAGTTGTCCGTTTTTCACAAGCTATTGGGATAATTTATCTGATGACGTAATAAAAGGTATCAGTTTAAAGGAATCAGTTCGAATTAATGATGTTGTATTTATGTCAGTTCGGTTTCATTGGGTAACCATGAGTTAGTCTCTAAGTTATTGATTTATGTTAGTTTATCGCTATAATTTGATTTGTGCCTAAAGTATAGGGTAGGGGATTTTCCTTTGCACAATGGCAAAGTTCAGAATTTTTATTGATTAAAGTTTATTAATAAATAAGCCGTTATTTGATTGTACGCTGATTGAGAATGATCGGCGTGCGATTGATTTGCGTAGGTATCACATTCATCAATGTGACCTAAGCATAAGTAGATTTAAGAAATTGTGTAATTCTTAAACTAAATTTGGGCGATATATGCTCATATATTTAGAAAAGCAATGCAACATTATATGTTGCAGTCGTTACGACTATGTCGGTTTAATTAGGGATGTGTTATGAGTAAAAATCAAACAAAAGCGCTTAGAGCGACTAATAGACCCTTTGAGGCGCGTAAGTTGGTCCTGATATTGGCAAGCGTCATGGGGGGCTAGTATCCATCCCGGCGATGGCGGAGTGTCCGCCGAATCGCAACTCGGGAAATCCTACTACTGGCTGGAATGGGACGATTTCCGGGGGAGATCTTTGCCTTGACTCTTACTTTAATGAAGACAATAAAGTCACGATTACAAACAGCGGTTTTGCTGAGCTCTTTTATTTTTGGGGGAATAACAATGAGGTTACTGTAGTTAATGATGGCATTGCTAAAGGTTTTAACTTTGAGTCAAGCAACAACAGAGTCATCATTGAACAAAGTGGTGTGTATGATGGGGCTGAGGAATTTGGTTTTAATGGTAAGGGCAATCAAGTTACTGTAAAAGATGGTGGCTTTGCAAAAAACTTTTATTTTAAAGGTGAATTATCTGATGATGATGCATACATCGGTGAGCATAAAGTTACTGTAGAAGAAGGAGGGCGTATTGAACTCTTTCAGTTTGCCTCTGACAAGAATGAGTTGACTGTCGAAGGCGGCGAGGTATACGGTATTAGAATTTACGATCATGTAATTTACTATGATGCAATTTACGATAGTGCAACTGATAATGCGATTACAGTTAATGGTGGTAAAGTTAGTTATGTTGAGATCGGAGCTAACGACAACACCCTGACCGTTAATGATGGTGAAGTAAATGGTGTCTTCATCGGCCCTTTGACAGAAAATAATAAAATTGACCTTAATGGTGGCAAGTTAACCAAGGCCGCTCTTAGTGGAGAGATTAATTTTGCCGGTACAGAGGTTGAACGAGCGGTGGTTTATAAGAATGGAAACACCCAGGTAAAAATCACCGATGGTGATATTAAGGATCTTCTGGTGCTTAACTCAGCAAACTCTCCTAGCTCCGTTGCTAATGGACCCAAAAATTTTATCGTACCCATGACCGGTGGAAGCCTGACGGATACTTTTTTCACCGGAGGTTCAGATACGTTGCATGCGACAGGCGGTGCGCTTAAGGGTAATTTATACATGGGTCATGAGTCCGATACCGTCACTCTCGGTGGTGATGTGGATTTAAGTCAACTGGCGGTATTGGACGGAGAAGGTCGAGTTGAAGTTGAACCCGGTTGCGATTGTATTGATGATGGTGGCAGTGGTAGTGGCAGTGGTAGTGGCAGTGGCAGTGGTAGTGGGTATGATGATAATGATCACGAGAGTCCTTCGCCTGATGCGAATGAAAAAGATGACGATCCGAACTTAGTCAAAGAAATCACCTTGGTCGACGAAGGCGAATACGTTGACTATCCGACCGGTAGTTTCAAATATTTCCAAGAGCCCATCACCGATTCTTTAGAAGGAGGCTACCATAAACAAGACGTTCTCAACTTAAACGCCACCTTAACCGGTTCTTCCGTGACCGAAGGGGAAGCGGGTAACACACGCATTTCTCACTGGGACAAGATTAATATCGGCGATGGCACAGCCAATGGCCGTTTAAATCTGACCGGTGATTTACATAGCGGTTGGGATGATGAGCGTTTAGGCCGGCTTACTATCGCAAAGACCGGTACCCTAGCCCTTGCACCGAATACGCAAAAAGCCAATGTCCGTTATCACGTTAAGAACGAGGGCACCATTGACTTGCGTGACGGTAGCAAAGACCCTAATGGCGTATTAACCATTGAGGGTGACTACTGGGGTCACCCGGATACCAGTCAGCTTTTAGTTAAAACGAATTGGAATAACCCCGATGCTCAGGAAAATGACTTATTAGTCATTCAAGGCAATGCTTCGGGTGGAACCCGAGTGAGTGTGCCCGGTGGCATTATCGGTGATGTGACCATTGAAGAAGGTGAAAAGAACGGTCGTTGGCAGTCACCGGTGGTGACGGTTAACGGGATTGATTTTGGTGGTCATGAGGACATCAAAGGCAATAAGAGCCTCACCTTTACCGGTACCGCGGAAACGAAGAACGCCGGTCAAGCGCAGTTAGTTAAAAATGGCAATAGCTACTATTGGGTGCTGCAAGCCGGCACAACGCCGGAGCCGGAAGATCCAACGCCACCGGAGCCTGAAGACCCAACTCCACCGGTAACCCCACCGACGCCGGAAGAGCCTACGCCACCGACCCCTATCCTCACCCCGGGTACCTCCGGCTACGTGCAAGTGCCGAAGATTAACCGTGAGTTAGGTTTTGCACAGATGAGCCGCTTACATCAACGCGTGGGTGAGCAGCAAACGTGGTTATGGGATGAGTGCGGAAAGATTCCGTGTGAGTACTACGAGCGCGTACGAGCCGATAATCAACCGTACCCAATCTGGGGTCGTATTGAACTCGGTAAGTTAAAAGAACAAGGTAAACATCGCTTCGGTTACGATGCCGATACCAAGATGATTCAGTTTGGTACGGACTTAGAGGTGTATACCGATAATGAGAAAAACCACCGTCACACAGGCGTGATGTTAACGTACAGCCGTGCCGACAGTGACTTTTACGATAAATACCGAGCAGAAAACGGTCGTGTGGTTGAGGATAAAAAGACCGGTAGTGCCGATACCGACATGGTGTCCATTGGTGCTTACCGTACGTGGTACAAAGCTAACGGCACTTACCTTGACTTAGTGAGTAACGTTTCTTATATCCACAATAAGTATAAGAGTATCGGTGGTGAGCGCCTCAGTCAGAATGGCTTTGGCTTGGGTGCTTCCGTTGAGGTTGGTCGCCCATGGCAGATCGGTAACAGCCAATGGTTGATTGAGCCACAGGCTCAGTTAGCCTATCAGTACGTGAACCTAAACAGCATGGATGACGGCGTACGTAAGATTAAGGGTCAAAGTGACGGCACCTTACGTGGTCGCATCGGTGCACGCTTAGCGTGGAATAGCGGTAATGAGAACTTACGCACCAATACCGTTTATGTGGCGGCTAACGTCTTACATGACTTTACGGGTAACGATGCGAAGGCGGACTTAGGTCGTGACCGCATTAAAGAGCGCTTTGCGAAGACATGGGGTGAGGTGAGCGTGGGAGCGCAGTTACCGATCGGTAAATCCACCTACATTTACGGTGACGTGAGTTACGAGCGTAACTTAGGTGGTTATAAGAACAAGGTGTACCGTAGCACGAGTGCTTCTCGTGAGGGCTACAGTGGTCGCATTGGTTTTAGCTACCGTTGGTAAATGAATTAACGCAAAGCGTATCAGAAGCGATGCGGTCAACCCCGACTGACTGTGTCGCTTCACAGTCAAAATAACTTAAGTATTGAATAAGAAGGACAGGATGATGAAGATTGTTAAGAGCTTACGTGGTGCCTCGGTGATGGGTTTAGCGCTTGCGCTGAGTGCGTGTGTGAATTTAAAGGACGTGGACTATCAGTGGTGCGAGGATGCACCGGTGGTGCAGGAGCAGATCTCCTTAAAAGCCGATGCGCTCTTTTACTTTGACCAAGGGCATGAGGACGGATTATTACCGGCCGGTCGCCAAGAGTTGAATGAGCTCGCGGAAAAGCTTCGTACCGGTTATGCGCGTATTGACGGCATTGCCTTAGTGGGTCATACCGACCGTTTAGGTTCCGTGCCGTATAACCAACGCTTATCGGAGCAAAGAGCACAGACCGTGAAGCAATATTTACAGAGCCAAGGCGTGACTGCACCGATTAGTGCGGAAGGTCGTGGTAAATCACAGCCGGTCACCCAAGGTTGTGAGGGTAATGTCGCCACCCGTGCGTTAATCGATTGCTTACAGCCGGATCGCCGTGTGGATGTGACGATTATCGGTATTAAACAGCCGAAATAGGCGACGTTTTCGATTCATATCGATAGCGATTAAACCGGAGTTCTGTGAGTGGGTAGAGCTCCGGTTTTTCTGTTTGCCCAGCGAGGTTGGCAAACC
>NZ_KV793550.1:782-4367 GCF_001808505.1 Oligella sp. HMSC09E12 | reverse complement strand
AAGGAAGTTACACAAAATTATTTACAGGCTCGATGTTCAAACCTGACAGGACTTGCTGAGCGTACGCCCCAAACGTATTTTTTGTATATTTACGCTTTATGCGCCATCCCACTGTTTTTTGTTCGTCTCTCTATCGTTGAGCATATGGAGAGTACTAGTCATACCGGTTTTTACTTGGGGTTGCTTGTTTGGGTCGTTGCACTTTGTATGGTGATTTGGTTTTACTTTTTACCTGACTTTTCTATGATGCAGCTGAAGAAGCAAGGTAAGGTATGGCAGGCAGAGATAATCGGTGATAGTCATTATGCTTTTTCTGGGTTTCCGCCCAGGTATATAAGCGGGGCGGGGGAGGTGAGCGAGGAACAAATGCGCAAATCAAAACTGTATCGCCGTCTTTTAGTTGAGTTTGAAAATTTTTCCGGTACTCGGGTGTCGCATGTTTTTACACTACCGGTTGATTACTCACCCTCTCTTAGTCTGAAGCAAATAATAGAAACGCAAAATCAAAGTCTTCAGATTGATCATAGTGACACCAAAGCACGCATGCCGGTGTGGCTAAATACCAAGCAGAAGTCACCTGCTTTTGCATTAGCTAATGAAACTGGTGCGGTCACCCGCAAGCATGTCATCTTAGGCTTATGTCTTATTATCATCACCTTGTTGCAGATGATTCTGCCGCTAGTTTATGTGGAGCGAACTACTCAGCATCTGACGGATGATGTATTTACTTTGTTTAATACGGGGACTATAGAGCGACAATTAACTTGACCGGCGTAGCGACAATTATGTTGGCCGGTTAATCTGCTAAGGTCAGACACAGATAAAACGGAGGGTTTTACTGTGTCTGGTAGTAAGATTACTAAGCAACAAATTAAGCGTTATATGGATTTTAGAAAGAAACACACTCAAGCAGTATCCGCTGCTAAAGCGGGCATCTCTGAGCGCAGCGCAAGGCGTATTGAACACAACCAACTTCAGCCCAAGTCCTCGCAACCACGCCACTGGCGTACTCGTGACGACCCTTTACAAGCAGTTTGGGACAGTATCGTTTTGCCATGGATTCGTGAGGATAATGAGATTACCCCTGTGGGAATCTTTGATTATTTATGCGAACACCATCAAGACATCTTTAGGCCTAGTGCTCGGCGTACCTTGGAACGTCGTATCGCTAACTGGCGAAGCGTCCACGGCAGTCCTAAAGATGTCATCTTCCTGCAGACTCATGGCTATGGTGAATTGGGGATAGCGGATTTTACGTACATCAACTTAGGGATTCGCATTGCCGATGATCCACTCAAGCACTTATTATTTCATTATCGTCTGCCTGCGAGTGGTTGGGCCTATGCGCAGGTAGTTTATGGCGGAGAGAGTTTTACGGCATTATCTGAGGGGTTACAGAACGCCTTTCAAGCGTCTAATGGTGTTCCTCTTAATGTGCGTACCGATAGCCTAAGTGCCGCTTATAAGAATATGTCCAGTCGAGAAGACTTCACCGAACGCTATCATGAGTTCGCTAAACACTACGGCTTTAAGCCCACTCGTAACAATCGCGGAGTAGCTCATGAGAACGGTGCCATTGAGTCTGCCCACCGGCATATTAAAGCGCAAATTACGCAAGCACTCAAATTACGAGGCAGTAGTAATTTTAATTGTCGCGCTGAGTATCAGGCATTTATCCAGAATCTCATCGACCGACGTAACCAGCGCGTGCACGATAAGTTTGCCTTGGAGCAGCGTCAATTACAAGCGCTCCCAGCGTACCCTAGCGACAACTACTCAGAGCACTATGTCAGTGTCAGCAGAACGAGTACCATTTCTTTAAAACGCGTCACTTACACCGTCCCCTCACGACTCATCGGTAATCGACTACTTGCTAGGGTATATGATCAACGACTAGCGCTATATCTTGGGATGGAGCAAGTACTAGAATTAGAGCGTCTATATACACGTAACAAGACAGGACGTGCACGCAGCGTCAATTACCGGCACATCATTGATGCGCTCAATAAGAAACCATTGGCATTTAGGCATAGTAAGCTACGAGATGATATCTTGCCTAACGACAATTATAAAAGCATCTGGCACTATGTGGATGACAGTTTATCGGCTGATGATGCGTGTTATTACATCGTTAAATTGCTGTATTTAGCTCACCGACATGACTGCGAGCATCAATTAGAAAGGTATGTGTTGGAGGGGATACGACAGCGACAATTACCCACCATCCGACAGTGTGAGGAGCGATTCATTCGCATCATTGCAACGACGCCTAGCATAGCGATTAAACAACACTCGCTTCAAGATTACAGTCAATTGTTTGGAGCCCATCATGCATAGAAATACCGCTTCCTTACCCTTGATGCTAAAGCAGCTAAGATTAGCCACGGTTGGCACGCTCTGGGAGAGCGTGGCAGATAAAGCGACTAAAGAACAATGGTCACCCCAGCAATACTTGGCTGAGTTATGCCATCAGGAGCTATTGGCACGCGAGGATAAACGTTTAGCACGCAACCTAAAAGATGCCACACTACCCATCGGGAAGCATTTAAATAACTTTGATTTTATGGCTGTCGATGGCATTAACCAAGCGACCACCTATGATTTACTTCAAGATAAAACGTGACTGACGCGAGGTGCAAACCTCTTGCTCTTCGGAGCAAGTGGCCTGGGTAAAACACACCTTACCAGTGCCCTTGGGTATGGACTACTAGAGCAGGGTTATAAGGTTAAGTTCATACAGGCGACCACACTTGTACAGCAGTTGCAACTAGCTAAGCGACACCTCAAGCTACAGGACGAATTGAAAAAGCTGGATAAATATCAATTACTTATCATTGATGATGTCGGTTATGTTAGAAAATCCGAACAAGAAACTAGCGTCTTATTTGAGCTGATAGCGCACCGTTATGAACGCTTTAGTTTAGCTATTACATCCAATAAGTCGTTTGAAGAGTGGGATGAGCTATTTGACGATACCACGATGACGGTGGCTGCCATTGATCGACTCGTACATCATGCCACAATGATTCATTTTACAGGAGAGAGTTATCGCAAGAAAGAAGCACTAAAAACCCAAGACAAGGGGCAGTAAAAACCGGCCAAGTTAATTGACGCTAAACCGGACAAAGTAGTTGACGTTCTATAGCCTTGCGAAAAAAAGTCCAGGCGATCTGGGGGGACGAGGAAAAATGACCAATGCCACAGATCGCCGCCAAATTGTTGAATTGGTCAATGAAGCCCGGAAGGCGGGTGCCCGACTGCAACGCGTGTGCCAGGAACTGGGTATTGGCCTGAATACTTACCGTCGCTGGTCAACAGGCACTGAGGATCAACGCCGGCATGCGGTGCATCCTTTACCTGCCCATGCGCTGACACCAGAAGAGCGTCAGACCATTCTGGATACCTGTCACCGTCCCGAGTTTGCCAGTCTGCCACCTGCGCAGATCGTGACCCGGTTACTGGATGAAGAACAATGTTATCTGGCTTCAGAGTCCAGCTTCTACCGCGTCCTGCGTCAGGCGGGTGAACAGCATCGCCGTGGGCGCGCGGCGGCACCACGCCATAAAGGTCCCCCCCCCCCCCCCC
>NZ_KV793550.1:0-762 GCF_001808505.1 Oligella sp. HMSC09E12 | reverse complement strand
AAAAGGCCCCCCCCCCCCCCCGTCGTCATTGTGCCGATGAACCCAATGTTTGCTGGAGTTGGGACGTGACGTATTTGCCAACCTCAATACGGGGCCTATCTTTTTATCTGTACCTGATTATGGATATTTACAGCCGCAAAATCGTGGGCCACGAAGTCTTCGAGGCAGAAAACATGAATAACAGCGCTACCCTGATTCAACGGGCCGTACTGCGTGAAAAATGTGCGCATAAGCCGCTGGTATTGCACGCGGACAATGGTTCTGCCATGAAAGGCTCCACCCTGTATGCCAAACTGGACAGCCTGGGTATTACGCCGTCACACAGTCGACCTCGTGTATCCAATGATAATGCGTATTCAGAATCGCTCTTCCGTACCTGCAAATATCATCCACGGTTTCCAACCAATGGCTTTAACCAGATTGAAGATGCCCGGCAATGGGTTCATCACTTTGTACGGTGGTATAACGAAGAACATCGTCATAGCCAAATCCGCTATGTCACACCGGCTCAGCGCCATGCTGGCCAGGATGAGGATATCCTACGGGCTCGCCACGAACTGTACCAACAGGCCCAACGTGCCAATCCCGCCCGCTGGTCAGGTCAGACATGTAACTGGCAACCGATTGGAGAAGTATGGCTCAATCCCGATAAAAACCTGGAGATCATTCAACAGGAAAAAACGTTAGAGGCGGCATGATTCACGTTCCAACTAGGTTGACAAACACCGCGGATGGGGTCCCCACATTTGACGCAACAGGTGC
>NZ_KV793549.1:0-26264 GCF_001808505.1 Oligella sp. HMSC09E12 | reverse complement strand
TACGATGTGCTTTTGCCACCACTCAACAGCTTGAGCGACTAGATCGTTAAATACCTCTTTGTCATACTCAACGGTAAATACTTTTTGACGCTGACCGCCGAAGAGCACAGCGATATCAGCGACTTGTAACTGCGTGATACCCATGTACCACATCACTTGTAGCCAGTAATTGGTTGGCACAACCTCCGAACCCTCATCGCCCCAGTCATCGCTATTCATCGCAAAGGCGTTAGCGGTTTTGACCTCTAAAACCTTGTTAGCGCCTTTTACTCGCTCACCGTCAAAGCGCGCTCGTGCACCATCGTCCAGTACGACACGGTCCACGTTAGCTACACAACAATCATGCTTAGGGTGCGTCATCTGTTGATTGATGCGCTGAATCTTTACGCCTTGTTGCTCTGCGTAATCTTTGGCGATAACATCTTCCAAGATGGTTCCCCACTTCATTCGCTCTTCTTGCTCTGGCGTTAGGTTTTCTTCTAAGCGACCGGTCTTATCTAAATACAGCTCAAATGAACTTTTCCACGGATTAAGGCCGAGTAGGGCGCTGATGTCGCTTCCCCCGATACCTTTACGTCTTTGTGCTAAAAACTCTGCTCTATTCATAATTAACTCCAAAGAACCAAAGCAAACCACCAGACAACCGGAAATAGCACCATGCTCACGCACCCGATAATTTCCCAAATTAATTCTGATCTAATCATATCTACACCCAGCCAAAATCCATTTCTAGCACTGCCTCGGCATCACTAATATCGATCCAAAGCGCTTTAAATTCGGGGCTGTCCACTTCTAATGTGTCCAGCTTTTCGCACGCTGTTTCGTACTTGATAAGCAGATCGTGCCTAGCCTCTTGGTACTCGCAATCATCAGCTCTACAGTGGTGACAACTAGGGCTGTCACCAGTGCCGTAGTAGTCACGGACTAGTGTTGAGTGTTCGCACTCAGCGCATGATGACGGCGCGAAATTTAGGATACTGATTAACTTGT
Organism: Oligella sp. HMSC09E12; assembly: GCF_001808505.1. Lineage (NCBI taxonomy): Bacteria > Pseudomonadati > Pseudomonadota > Betaproteobacteria > Burkholderiales > Alcaligenaceae > Oligella > Oligella sp. HMSC09E12. The sequence continues at coordinate 25,274 of NZ_KV793549.1, read as the reverse complement.
CCATGTTCTCTCCTCTATTAATTGCAATTGAACTTAGGTGAGAGATTGCTCGGCTATAATCACTATGCCAAGGCTACTAACCTTGGTTGCGGTCTAGTAAACCGCTAAAGGTGACTAAAGCTGCTAAGGCGTTCGTGAGGCGAACCACCGAAGCGCTTAGAAGCCGACAAGGCTAGTTACCTCGACAGGCTAGGCCTGTGAGCAATGACGAACCTTGTGCGGAGAAAGGACTCTAGAGGCTTATCCGCAAGCGCCAGCAAGGGCGCTATACAAATACACAACGGATTAATGTCCGTGCCGGCATGGACTTTTTTCGGATGCTTACTGCGATGAAAAAGACCCATGTAAAGGTGAACGTTAATATTGATATCGCAAAGATTGTTTACGCAATCGCGATATTGATTCTCGTTGTGACCTACTAGAATCAGGCGGGGTGGCTAGAACACTCCGCCTTTTTCTTCGCCGCAATCTCTCGCCTAAGTTCAATCAATACCTTTAAACACACTCACTAAATGCGCTTAAAGCTATTTGCTACGCTGTTCCCAGATACTGGCACGTAGCAGCTTAAGTACTCGCATTGCTGCTTTCCTTACCGCATTGTCCCTAAGTGGGCTACCGCCGCGGCTCCATCTTTATACCGAGATGTTCGGTTTGTGTACTGCATGAATAAAGTATATTAATAATTTACCATCAAGTCAAGTTTAAATTTACAAAAGTATATTAAAAAAAGACTTAACTTTCTCGAAAGCCTCTACTGGCAAGCTTTTGACTTGTGTGTAATAATGTGTAACTAACGAATTGATTTAAAGGTGGGGTGATGAATGAAGAAGGGTTTTTCTAGGATTTTTGTTGTTTTAAGCTTTGCTTTGACTATTGTTGGTGGCTTCTTTATATATGAAGCCGTTTCAAATATTCATTACAAAATTCAAATGCATAAAAAAGGGGGCGAAATTTTTAATCTTGTAGAGAGTTACAAGAAGCAACGAGAGTTCAGTAAGGATGGCCTAAACCCTAAAGTATTAGGTGAAGAGTGGCGCGATGTGGTCTTAAAAAAGATAAGGGAAAAAGGGTATAGTGATGAAGCCATCTATTTTTATTTGTATGGCCACAATGATCTTAAGGCGAAAATTGAAAGCTTAGCAAAAGCTGACGTGGGATCTAGCTATTATGCAAAGAAAAAAGAGGTTTTTAATTATTTTGGTATAAAGGAACCTGGCAAGGGTGACTATTATTATGACGGCGCTAAAGACGTAAGTTATTCGGAAGCGTTGTTTTATATTTTCTCGTTTATTATTGTTCCGGTCGCCTTGCTGTGGATAATGTTTTATACGATCGTATGGATTGCGGCAGGATTTAGGAAAAGCAGTTAGGGGACGCCGCACCTTGTCAATAATTCAATAATATGTAAAGGAAACACTTATGAAAAAATTAATCGCTGCATTAATGCTTTGTTTGGTCACACTATCTGTTATCTCGCCGGCACATGCCCACAGTGGACGCACTGATAGAAACGGCTGTCATAACGACAATAAGAATGGGGGCAGGCACTGTCATTAAGGTAGGCACAAAAAAACCACCCGAAGGTGGTTGGGTGAAGAGGGGAGGCAAGAAAAAAACCGCCGAAGCGGGTTGGTATTAAGGGGGAGTTTGTATTATTTTGATGATATCCGTTGCAAAGCTTTTATCTGTTTATTAATAACAGCGCTCGCTTCTGACAATTGATTTTGACGGCGCATTGTACTATGCAGGTTGTTCATGACATCCTGAAAACTAATACTATGATTCTGGTTCGTCACTGTCTTCTGACTTTTCAATATCTTTTGGAATTCCATCTCCATGATGCTCATCTGTACTACCCCCGTTGTTTGACTGAGTAAAATCTTTAGTTAAATTAAATATTTTAGGCCTAGGAATAAACCCGTCATTCCAAATGAAATTAGCCACTAGGTCTCCTATCGTTCTTACGTCTTCGCTTGGTGGATTAACACATCTAAACAACGTTCTAGCTTCGGCTCTATCAATCGCAAACCCATGCGTTGGATACTCATGTATAAGACGGGTGAGGCCATCTTGTTGGAGGCTTTTAGACTTATCATTTAATCTTGTACCATACTCAAAGGCTATCTGTAAAGCAGCCTGCATTTCACCTAGTCGTAAAGGGTCAATCTGCGCATACATAGGAGTATACAGCCCTTTGACCATATTAACTGCAATTTCTGAGGCCGATTTTGTAGAAATCCCACCACGACGACTTATATCATGCAAATAATTTTGAAATAATTTGGATGCCTCGCTATTTAGATATGACATTCCTCTTAAAAGATCTAAACCAGAGCTTCGCTGGAAAATCTCATCTTGCTTGAATATTTGCGTATCCAAAGGCCCAAGTTCGCCTTTATTAAAAAAGATAAGCTCACTGGCTGCGATACAAACTAATGTGCCTGCACTTTTACAATCTGTCGGTATCGCTATACTAAAATTGTCAGTGCCATAATGATGCGTTATTGCTCTAGCTATTCTATATCCTGCATTTGGATCTCCTCCAAATGTACATAAGAATAGGATAACTTTTTCATTTGATTTTTGTTCCAATATATCACAAACTTCATGATAACCACCTATTGTAATAGGGCCACAATAGGCGATGAGATCGACGCCTGATTGTTCCAGTCTTTGGACTGACTCACCTAGTTTCTTTAAAGCTTCATCCATAATAAATTTAACTTTCGTTACACCATCATTAAAATAAAGGAGCTTAAGGGCTCCAAACTATTTAACTTCTAATACTTCCTCAACGACCACCAGGCGCGGACGCGGCCGCAGATGTTTAGGTCTTGTGAGTCACGAGCGCTTATGTATTGCGTGGCGTAAACTGAGCTGTTATCACTGACAATCGCCAGTCTTCCGTCCGCCTGAGCTATTAATCGCTTCGTAAGCAAAACGTCGTTAAAGTTAATAACGTATATTCCCTCAGCTTCGAATGTTGTTGTTTTTACGTCTACAAAAAGAATATCGCCATCTTGGATGGTTGGGGCCATGCTGTCGCCGATGTTGTTAATAATTTTTATGCGGTCTTGCGCATTACGGCCAAGAGCGCTAATAGCCCAATCCTCCAATACATCAAGCTTGTGCAATACGGGCATCTCATAATCAACGCTTCGGCCCTTACCGGCAGAGGATTCGACTTCCAAATAATCCAGTCGGATGTAACCAGCAGGCTCTTCCTCTTCCCTTGATATAACAACCGGCGCATTGTCGCTTGAGTCAAAACTAAGGCTTGGGAAGTTATCAATCAGACCGGGGAACGGCTCCTTAAATCCCGTCACCTTTGATATATCTAGCAACTGACTATAACTAGGCTCATTGACTCCTTTCTCCAGCGACCAAACGGCCTGCTTTGTGCGCCCAATGGCCTCACCTAAAGCCTCTAGGCTCATTCCGGAATGCGATCTAGCTGACTTAATCCAGTCGCCTAATTTGTTGTCGTCTTTACTTTTCATATTCCTATAGTAAATTAAAAGTTTACATCGCATGTCATCTAATAATTGACTCATAAGTAAATTAATAATATACTTAAGCAAGACAAATCAATTTATAGGTGTTAATTATGAGCAACGTAAATCAAGTTATCGATAAGGCCGTATCTATTGTCGGCTCCAAATCAGCGCTAGCTAACAAGCTAAACATCACCAAGCAAGCGGTGCATAACTGGTACCTAGCATCTAAAGTTCCCACAGAGCGCTGCCTTGAAATCGAAGAGTTAACTAACGGCGCCGTCACATGCGAGCAGTTAAGGCCTGATTTGAACTGGTCAATTCTTCGAAGCACATCAGACGCATAAACAAATCATCTCAGATAGCTCATTCATGAGCATTCAGGGATTTATGAAAGGAGAAGAACATGCGAGAACTAAACAGAAAGCCCGCGCTTGAAACGGCGCTACGCGCTGCGCTATCTGACCCAAGCAAGAAGGCTCAGATATTAGAAGAAACAGGCTGGCATGATTCGATGCCATCAAAAGTATTATCAGGCGACTCAGGTATCACGCTAGACAAACTCGACCGAGTGCTATCGTCTCTTGGTTTAGTCATCGTCTCAACCGAGTATATGAACTATTTAGCCTATGGCAATGAAATTGGCACGCACTGCGCCTGTGCAAGGGCAGGGTTTGGTGTGTGCGGTACAACAAAGTAGGTTATTGCTATGCATTATTTCCAACACAACATTAACGATTGGCGAGCTGAGACAAGGCATCTTAGTTTGATCGAGTCCGCTATATATTCAGAGTTAGTTGACGAATATCTTTCCAATGAAGAACCGATCACTTCCGATCTTCCCAAGCTTCAAAAACGAATAAGAGTTAAAACTAAGTCAGAGAAAGACGCTTTGGCTTATGTCTTAGAAGAATTTTTTTATTTATCCGAAGCTGGTGACTGTTATCGCAATGAAAAACTAGACGACATGATAAAGGAGTTCCAAGAAAATACGGAAGCCAAGTCTAGAGCGGGTAGAGCGTCTGCAAAAGCTAGAAAGAGTGCGTCAAGCAACAAACAAGATGAGAGCAGCCATTCATCAGAAGATAAGCAGGATATCAACACAAAAGGAGCAGAAGTTCAACAAGAGAGCAACAGCGACTCAACAGAAGATGAACAGAAGCTCAACACAAATGAACAGGTGTTCCCTAACCATAAACCAATAACCATTAACCATAAACCAAATAAAAAAACAAACAAAAAAAGAAACCCAGTCGAACAAAAAGATGACGGCGCTAACGCGCCTGGTGTGTGTTTTTCTGATGAGGATTCTGAAGATGCAAGCCTTGATGATGTACCAATCCGAACACTGGACAGGGGAGCTATCGCATCGTACTGCCGAAGCCAAGGCATCAATGCGTCATCAACGCAAGCTTTGCAGAAAGTGCTTGACCTGGGAGCAACCATGCAGCACTTCGTTGACGCTGTCGCCATCGCAAAGGAAAAGGGCAACGCAAGCTGGCCGTACGTCTTGGGCATAGCCAAGAACTTAGCGATTGAAGACCAGAAGCCTGTAGCTGCTCCTGAGCCGAGGGTAATTGGTGGAGGGAAGCAAAGATTTAACCCAGAAGACTTTCTGCGAGCGCAGAGCGCAGAAATAACGCGGCGTATGCAAGGCGCAAGCAACCCATCAGTTGGCGATTCAAGTGTTTTTGATGTTGAAGCAAAGGTGATTTCATGATGAAAGTTGAAGAGTGGTTTAGCAACATTCAAGGCAAAGATCTTAGCCCAATCATGCTGCTTTACAAGCGTTTAGATGGTTTGTATCCAAGCAAATGGCGCGCTAGCTTTCCAGATGCAGAGGCTATTGATAACTGGCAGGAGGCATGGGCTGAAGCATTCGTAGAGGATAGCATCACGCCGCAAATGATTAAACGAGGACTTGAGAACTGCCGAGACATGTACGACTGGCCACCAAGCTTGCCACAGTTTTTAAAAGCGTGCCGTGAGCCAAGCAAGCACGAATCAAGGCACCAAGACAGTAAGCCGCAGCTTACGCACGAATACACACCTTGCACCCCAGAAGAAGCCACGGTACATATCGCGAACATCAGGGCCCTCATTGAAAAAAATGGCGGAATCTTAAAAAACGTAACTGAGGAGCTGAGCAGTGGCACGCATTGAGCTAACGTTACCGTACCCCGTTTCAGCCAATCGCTATTGGCGCACAGCAGTCGTTAATGGTCGTGTGCGAACCTACCGCAGCAAAGATGCGAATGACTATCGACATGCGGCCCAATGGATAGCAAAAGAAAAACGAGTAAAACCACATGATGGTGATTATAAAATCATCTTGAGAGTTCACCCTAGGCTCACAGCGAGCAAAACAGCAAGTAAGGTATGTGTAGACCTAGATAACGCATTGAAAGTCGCTCTAGACGCTCTAGAGGGCGTTTTGTATCACAACGATAATCAGGTTAAGAAATTAAGTGTTAGTTATGGTCAGCCTGTCATTGGTGGAGCGTTAACCGTTATCGCGGAGAGGCTGGGGGCAGAATGAGCTATGTCAATGCGCGACTGGAGCAGTGGGCGGAGTATGTCACAAAAAGACATTTAGTCCCCATCGGCACAAAAAAACTAAGCTGCGACACCGTCAAGTTTTATAAACAAGAGGTAGAAGCAGAGCGTTTAACGTGGGTTAAGCGGACACACAGAGCGGTGCTATCGCTTGAACCTGAGTTTCGCAATCTTATCTATCTTCGCTACTTGTTCCTCTGGCGAGTAAAGACAATTGCTGAGCGCTATGCAATGTCTGAGAGCACAGTCAGTAGGCGCTTACAAATGGCAAGATATGCCATTGCAAATTACTTTGAAGAGCAAGATGGGGATATATGAGACTTTACAAGTGTTTGTGGATAGGCTACTATTCGTGTAGGTCTCAAAAGCCTACACAAAACGGTCACTCACCCCGTCAGCGTGATTTTTTTACGTCCATAGAATTTACGTCTATGGCCGACGGTGCGAGGAATACAATACCCTTCGGGGGAATAACTCCGCCTGATTTTGTGCAGGTTTTGAGCCGTCGGCCGCCATATATTTGATTTGGCGAATTATGAAATACCTCTCAAAAAGGGTGCACAAAATGACTTCAACAAATTTAAGCTTTAACAATACCAATTTCAGTATCGTAGATCACAACGGTCAAGTCTGGCTGCGTTCTGCTGAACTCGCAGAAGCATTAGGTTATGCTGATGACAGATCGGTATCCAGAATATATGCAAGAAATAGTGATGAGTTTACAGACTCTATGTCCACGGTGGTCAAATTGACCACCTCGGCGAATTTAAAGGCTGAGATGCGGATTTACTCTCTCCGAGGAGCCCACTTAGTAGCAATGTTTGCGCGTACTGATATAGCTAAGAAATTTAGAAAATGGGTGCTAGACGTACTCGATAGAGAGCAAGCAAAAATTAATGGGGTGCGACAAGACCGCATGACAGACGAGCAGGTTGGTTACATTTACAACAGCGTGATGAGAATTTGCGGTGAGACGGGACAAACTTATCAAGCGCTCTTCGGAATGCTAAAGCGCGAGTTCCAAGTCGCTAGCTATAAACACATCAAAGCCGTGGACTTTCCGCACGCTTGCGAGGTGCTAGGCGTCCCTGTGCCTGTTTTTACATCCAGAGCACAACAGGCAATTGAGCATCAGGAACATTACGGTTACTTAAATGAGATCGACGCTTGGAATACGATCAATTTGTGGTTTCGGCTTAAAAATCTGTCAGAGTTTATGCAAGACCACATGTTGCCAGTGTTGAAGAAGTTAGATTCTGGTCTATGTGGTAGAGCTTACTCGTTGACTCATGATCCTATTATGACCCTGACGTTAACTGAAGATTGTTTATTGGATTTATCAAAACAGTTTCAGCAGTTAGATAACAAAGGAATGGATTGGAACGAAAGAGTCAGTAATATTAAGAACTGCACATTCAAGCGCTTGACTTGACGCAAGTTTTTACCTAAAATTGTCTAAAATGTGGAGTAAGTGCGGATAAGGCATTTGTTCCATGGCAATTTAACCCACCTAAACGGTGGGTTTTTACGTTTATAGCCTCGTTGATTAGTTTCAGCGGGGCTTTTTTGTTGGAGTAACAACTATGGCCAAGGGCAACGCTAAGGCCGCGCCGGCGGCTAAAAGATTAACACTAAAGCAAGAATCTTTCTGTCTTGCGTACATCGAAACAGGTAATGCAAGTGAGGCTTATAGACGCAGTTACAGTGCATCACGAATGAGAACGGCAACAATTAACCGCAAAGCAAAAGAGCTGTTAGACAACGGCAAGGTCACGGCAAGGATTGACGAACTAAAAGCAAAGCACGCTAAGCGTCATGAGATTACCGTTGATGACTTAATCGCAGAGCTTGAGGAAGCGCGACAACTGGCAATTGATACATCGCAGTCCGGCTCAGCAGTGACCGCAACGATGGGTAAAGCGAAGCTGTTGGGCCTAGATAAGCAACTGGTCGAGCACTCGGGCGAAGTCGATATGAACTTAAAAATTAACGTTGAGTTTGAATAGACAAAATGGAAATTGATATTAAGTTTCCACGCAAGTTTCAGTCGCTCTTTAAGCCGCAACGTTACAAGGTTTACTTCGGCGGTCGAGGCTCGGGGAAATCGTGGAGCATTGCAAGGGCGCTACTGCTGTTAGCCGCTCAAAAGCCACTAAGGGTGCTTTGCACTCGGGAGGTGCAAAAGTCGATTAAAGACTCAGTGCATCGATTACTGAGCGACCAGATTCAGGCGATGGAGCTAGGTCAGTTTTACGAGGTGCTGGACACAGAAATCAGGGGGCGTAACGGCTCCCTTTTTTTATTCGCGGGCTTAGCAAGTCATACGGTCGAATCGATTAAGTCTTACGAAGCAGTGGATATTGTATGGGTTGAGGAAGCGCAGACGGTCAGTAAAAAGTCGTGGGATATTTTAATACCGACTATTCGCGCGCCTAAGTCTGAGATATGGGTCACGTTTAACCCCGAGCTAGAGACTGATGAGACGTATCAGCGTTTTGTTGTTAATCCGCCAGCTAATGCGTTTGTTGTTGAGGTCAATTATTACGATAATCCGTGGTTTCCTGATGTGCTTGAGCAAGAGCGATTGGAAGCTAAGCGCACGAGACCTGCGCATGAGTATGCGTGGATTTGGGAAGGTAAGACCTTACCAGCTGCGGAGGGTGCTATTTATCACAACGAAGTAACACAGTTGCAAGCCAGCGGTCGATTTACGCACGTGCCGGCAAGCAGCACGCTTAAAACGCATACTGTATGGGACCTTGGTTGGAACGATAAGATGACGATTATTTTGGCTCAGCGTTCTGCGTCAGCGATTTACATCGTGGACTACATCGAGGACAGCCACCGCACGGTATCTAGCTACGTTAAGCAGCTGAATGACATGACCCACAACTGGGGCATCGACTTTTTGCCGCACGATGGAGCGCATAAAAATCTACAGACCGGAAAGAGCACGCAAGAGGTGCTAGATGAGCTTGGAAGAAGCACGCAGATTGTGCCTAATATGCGCATTGAGGAGGGCATTTCAGCCGCACGTGAGGTGTTTCCAAGGGTTTATATCGATAAGCGGGCTGAGCGGCTTGTGGACTGTTTAAAGAATTATCGGCGTGAGATTAACCGAAGAACGAATGAGCCTGGCGCACCACGGCATGACGAATATTCACATGGTGCAGATGCGTTTAGATACTTAGCCCTAGTCGCTGACCAGATGAGCAATGAAACATGGGGCGGCAAATTGGAATATCCGGAATACAACTATGCTTAAAGAATATACAGATGATGAGTTGCTAGCTATCACGCAGCGCGAGATCGAAAAAGCCACAGGCGGCGAGATGTTGCGCATAAGCGAAGAGCGAGAAAAGGCGCTGTATTACTATGACGGTGAAGCCAAGGGTGATCTTGCGCCACACGGCAACCCAGGTGCGTCTACATTCGTATCTAGCGATGTGTCGGATACAGTAGAGTGGATGTTGCCTAGCTTGATGAAAATATTTACGGCTGGTGATGACGCAGTAGAGTTTGCGCCACAAAACGAGGAAGATGGCGAAGCAGCGCAGCAAGCGACTGCTTACGTTAATTACATTTTCTACCGTAAAAACCCAGGCTGGCTAGTGCTTTATACGTGGTTTAAAGACGCACTGTTACAGAAGAACGGATTTTTGAAGGTGTATTGGGATAACACACCAGAAGAGAGCATTCAGCAGTACGTGGGCGTTGATGAAGCCGGTATTGGCCTGTTAATTGAAGATGGCGCGGAAATTATAGGCGTTGAGCAAGTGGGCGAAGCACCTAGTTTAGACGTTGATGAGCAAGGTCAGCCGTTGCAGAATGTGGCGCTTTATAACGTAACCGCACGATTTGTTAAATCTAAAGGACAAGTACGGATTGATAATGTACCACCAGAGGAGTTTTTAATCGACCCTGGAGCAAAGAGCATTGAAGATGCCGTTTTTGTAGGCCATCGTGTTGAGCGCACAATGAGTGAGCTACGAGATGCTGGCTACGATAACTTAGACAACATCGCAGACGATATTTTAGACGTATTCGATAACGAAGCGGTAACACGTGATGATGGATTTTTAATTGAGCACGACGAAAACGTAGAAAAGCGAGTAAAGCTTACGGAGTGCTATTTAAAAATCGACATGGACGGTACAGGCGTTGCTAAATGGCGCAAGATTGTACGTGCCGGCAATGCCATTCTTGAGAACGTAGAGGTTGAATCACCGCCGTTTGTGACGATTACACCGATTCCGGTGCCGCACAAGTTCTTTGGTTTAAGTGTTGCTGACCAAGCGATGGCGATACAGCGTGTCAAAACAAGTATTTGGCGCTCTAACTTGGAGGGCTTGTATCGCACAATCAACGAACGCACCTACGCAGTCCAGCAGAACGTCAACATGGACGACTTGCTGACTAACAGACCCGGTGGCGTGGTAAGAGTCAAACACCCGACTGACGTGGGACCGTTGCAGACAGGTAGGCCTGATTTGAGCTCAGGATTGGCTATGCTTGAGCAAGTAACTACCGCTGGTGAAAACCGCACCGGTTGGACGCGCTACAGCCAAGGTGTTGGGGCAGACAGTCTCAATAAAACAGCAACCGGCATTAACATCATCACAAACAAGTCAGAAATGCGTGTTGAGCTTATCGCACGTGTGTTTGCTGAGACCGGTGTTAAAGACTTGTTCCGCATGATTCTAAAGCTTGTGTCGATGTACCAAGACCGTGCCGAGGTGATTAAGCTAACCAACAAGTGGGTAACGATTGACCCAAGGGAATGGCATAACCAGTTCGACTTTGTCATCAACGTAGGGCTTGGATCTGGTAACCGTGACCAAGTCGCAGGTCAATTGATGCAAATCTTAGAACTGCAAACGCAAGGTATGCAATTAGGCTTAGCAGATGCGCAGAAGATTTATCACACAGGAGCGAAGTTGCTTGAAAATATGGGCTTTAAAAACCCTGAGAGCTTCTTTATTGATCCAAGCCAGCAACAAGAGGGGCAGGCGCAGCAACAAGAGCAGCCAGACCCAGAGATGATTAAAGCGCAGACCGAAGCACAGATTAAGATGCAAGAGTTTGAATTAAAGCGCTGGCAGGCTGAGCAAGAAATTGAGCTCAAGCGTGAGCGCTTGATTGCTGAGATGAACCTAAAGCGTCAAGAAATGGCGTTGAAGATGGGCGCAGACGCTGAGCAAGACTTGTATCACCAGTACGACCAACAGAACACAGGATACTTAGCCGATGGAATTAACCCCACAGCAGGAAATGCAGCTACATCAGGAGATGAACAAATCCAACCAAGCCAAGGCGATATTGGACAATCCCCTATGGGAGCAGACATTCAAGACCCTAGCGGCGGATTACCACAGTCAATGGGAGAGCAGCAAATCATCTAATGAGCGAGAGGAATTATGGCAGAAATTAAATCAACTACAGCAAGTAAAAGAGCACCTCGAAAGCGTGCTACTGACCGGCAAGATGGCGGAACAACAGCTCAGTCGGTGGCAGAGGCTACAAAACAGCTTACGTGGGAAGAGGTAGCGCAGCAGGTCAAGATTTACGAGCTAAACAACACAGATAGACGTGTAGTTGTCGTGTTCGCAGAGAGTGACGATGCGCCGGCTATTTATCGTGGCATTCACAGCAATGCTCGGGTATCACAAGGCAAGCCCGCATTGCTACTGGATAACGGCGCTAAGCACGAGCTTTAAATACAATTTTTTATAACAGCCCTCACATCGAGGGCTTTTTTAATGGAGATTTGGAAAATGGACCAAGATAACATCACCCTTGAGACTGAGGGCATGGAATCAGCAGAAGATGGCTTTTTACCGCTACTGCAAGACGATGAGCACGAACACGCCGATGATTACGCAGAAGATGCGCAGGACTATGACGATGAGCTTAGCGCAGATGACAGCGAAGAAGATGGCGCGGAAGAAAACGAAGAAGAGGAAGAAGAGGAAGAACTCTTTACCGTTAAAATTAATGGCGTCGAAAAGCAAGTAACGAAGTCAGAGTTATTAGCAGGCTATCAAAAGACTGCAAGCAGCACTGAGCGGTTTACGCAAGCAGCGCAATTACAAGCTCAGGCGAAAGAAGCAATGCAACAAGCGATGGCTGAGCGTGAGCAGGCAATTAATGTATTGCAGCAGTATGAGACCCGATTAGAGGCTTTTATAGCGCAAGCGCCTGACCCAAGCTTGATTGATACTAACCCTGGCGAGTACTTGCGTCAGCAAGCCGCTTATCAGAACTTGCAGCAACAGTATCAACAAGCACAATACCAGCGTATGCAACTCATGCAAGCGCAAGAGCAAGACATGTATCAGCAACAAGCAGCGGTGCTTGAAGAAGAGTCGCAAAAACTTGTTGAGGTTTTGCCGGCATGGGCCGATGAAAAGGCCGCCGCGAAAGAAAAGAACGAAATTAAGGATTATTTAAAAGGGCTTGGTTATACCGATGATGCGCTAGCCAGAGTCCAAGATCACCGCGAAGTTTTATTAGTTCGCAAAGCAATGCTTTATGACCGCCTCACCGAGCAAGGCAGGACGGGTAAAGCAAAAGCACAGAATAAGCCACCCCGAGTGGAGCGACCGGGCGCAAGACGTGCTGATCAAAAAGGAGCAAAAGCATACGACAGTTTAAAGCGTACAGGAAGCGTTGACGCAGCTGCCGCAGTTTTTGCTGGCATGATTCAAAACGATTAAGCAGATAAGGAAATTTTAAAATGGCTACATTTACTACACACCAAGCGGTTGTTAACCGTGAAGATTTGAGCGATGTAATTTATCGCATTTCACCAACTGATACGCCGTTTTTGTCAGCGATTGGTCGCAGCAAAGCAACTAATACGCTGCATGAGTGGACGACAGACGAGTTAGCAACACCTGGCAAAAACGCAACCGTTGAGGGCGCACCGACCGCTACCGACACTGTCAATCCGGGCGTGCGTTGTACTAACCGTATTCAGTATTCACGTAAGGCGCCGAGTATTTCAACGACTCAACAGGCTGCACGTTCAGCCGGCAATCTCTATCGCATGGCGACTCAGATGGCCAAGAAGTCGGCTGAGTTAAAGCTAGACATGGAGTACGCATTACTTAACAACAAGACAGCGGTTGATGGTGATGGTTCAAGCACGCCGTCCGAGTTACGTGGTCTTGATGGTTGGATTGCGACTAACGTTAGCTTAGGCAATAGCGGCGTAGCGCCTGACCCTTACAACAACGTAGCTGCGGTTGATGGTACCGAGCGTGAGTTTACCGAAGATTTGCTTATTGACGTATTGCAGAAGTGCTACCAAGAGGGCGGTAAGCCTAATTTAATCTTGTTAGCGCCGCCGCAAAAACAAAAGTTTAGCACTTTTGGTGGTCGAGCTAATACGACGATTACTGACGCTGCTAGTGCTAAGACACTCATTAATGCGGTGGATATCTATGTGTCCGACTATGGTCGATTAAAGGTGGTACCAAGCCGCATTGTTGATACGAAAACCGCTTACGTGTTGGAGACTGAGAAGTTTAGTACTGCTTACTTGCAACCGTTCCAGCAGAAAGACCTTGCGTATACGGGCGGTGCGATTTCCAAAGAAATCACTGTACAGTATACGTTGCGAGTTGGAAATGAGAAATCAAGCGGTGTTATCCGTGACCTAGCGGCTTAACTTTAATCGGAGGAGCGCTCAGCAATGGGCGCTCTTTAGCTATGAGAACAAAGTTACATGACGGCGGCGGCGACATTGTTATCGTTGAGCGTGCGCAAGACGTAGGCGATATTCTGCGAGAGGCGAAAGCTAAGAGCAATGAGGGGCTACACGGCAGCAATGAGTTAAAGCACGCTATGACGATTCCTAACGTGATTTTAGAAGCTTACTGTAACAATAACGGCATCACGTTTAATGAGCTGATGAATAACGATGAACACATTAAGCGGATATTAAACGACCCCGCACTGAGTCATTTTAGAGTGTGGAAAGGTAGGGTTTAATGCCTGGGCTTTTAGATGATTTTAAATTGTCTGATGTTGGCGGTGGCTTATCAAGAACGGCTGTGATTGAGCCGTTAGGCTTTCCGGTGGATGCGGTAACTTATGGCTTAAATAGAGCGATTGATGGGATTAACTACGCTAATCAATCCTTTGATTTGTTCAATGGTGAGTTGCCAAGCTTAGGACGTCCGGTATTAGGCTCTGATTGGATTGCTGACCAATTCCGCAAAGTTGGGTGGCAGGATAATCTGGGAAGCTCGGGTGATATTATCGGAGGCTTGTCCAGCTTGGCTTTACCTTTCGGTGCAACAAAAGCGAAAAGTCTGTTTGGCTTCTCTAAAGACTTGTTTGAACGCTATCAAAGGCGCAGTAATTTAAGTTCTAAAGATATTAAAAACATACGAAAAGGGCTACTTGATATAAGTAATGGTGAGAACAATAAATATGTTCGACTTAAAGACGCCATGACTCCACAGCAATTTGATTCTCTTGTGACACAAAGAAAAGCGATGGATGCATCTTATCCGTTTAAAAACAACTTTATCATAGATTTAGACCATATTTATGACACTAGGGTGTTACGTGATGGTTACAACATCGATGATGTGATGAAACAGGTTAAAAGTGCAACCAGTCGTAAGTCAGAGGTATTTGTTGATCCTGCTAGGAAACAAAACAACCTAATAAATCCTTACGGACGTGATGATGGGTATGGGAATGTGGTTAAGGATCGAATAGGTATTGATTTAAGAGGTGTTCCGCAATATCGGACGGTAATTCCTAAGGGTGACACAGTCATGCCGACTAAAAAACGAAAGCCCCGCTAATGCAGGGCTCCCCACCTAGATCAAGGTCACGTCCCCAAATGACGCCCTCGCCTTACCATAGGTTAACTAAAGTTTAATTCTTTATTAGAGAAAAGTAAAGCTTATGAACTACACAGAGTTACAAGAAACCGTAGCTGACTGGTTACATCGTTCTGATTTAAATGGTGTGCTGCCGATCTTTATTAAGCTGGCCGAGTCTCGTATCAATCGGGATTTGAGAACAGAAGAAATGGTTAAGTCAGTTACTGGCAGTATGACTGACAGCACAATCTCGCTACCTGAAGACTTTAGGCAAGTTAAGAGTGTATTGGTAAACGACAAACCAGTGGTTTACGTGTCTAGTTTAGAAAGTAAACGTCATGACGTGGCTGGCGATGCGCATTTTTACACGATTGTTGGCAATAAGATAAAGGTTTATCCGAAGTCTTCTAGCGCTGATTATGAGCTAGTGTATTACGCCAGCCTTGAGCCGCTAAGCGCAACTAATGAAAGTAATTGGCTAATTCGAAAATATCCTGACGTATATTTGTACGCTGTTTTGCTTGAGTCAGCACCTTACATTAAGGACAACGAGGCAGCCGAAGTATGGGCAGTAGCCTACAGTAATGCGATTAGAACTGTTGGTGAGCAGGACCTTGTGGCTAAACACGGTGACGCAGGGTTAGTGATTAGAGGTAATTCAGTATGATGACGCTAAAAGGTTTTGCGCCTGATTTGCCTCCGATGACTGAGGGTGTTATCACGGATTGTGAAAATATTGTACCGACAGAAAAAGGCTACAAAGCAGCTGAAAAGCTGGTACCGGCGATTGAAAACAATAAAGTATCAGATGAAAAGGTGATGGGCGCAGCGCTTGTCACAAGACTAGATAACGTGAGCCGCTTTATTGTTGGTGCTGGAGGGAAGTTAATTGAGTTGCAAGGAGATAGCTGGGTAGACCAAACAAGAGATAGTGGAGACTATTCAAGCGGAGCTGAAAATAGATGGCGCTTTGTTCAGTTCGGTAATGACACGCTAGCAGCTAATCAATTAGACGTGATCCAGTATTCACGCAATGGTAAGTTTGAAGATATTCCCGATGCCCCAAAAGCACGCATTATTGAGGCTGTGACAGGCTTTGTTATGGCGTTTGGCATTGTTGATGAGGTCGAGGGCGATATGCCGGATATGTGGTGGTGTAGTGCACTATACAACCATTTAGATTGGAAACCTGATGTTGCAAAGAACAGCGCTAACGGTAGATTAATTGATAGCCCAGGAGAGATACGGGCAGCCAAGAAGCTAGGTAATAGCATTGTTGCTTATAAAGAAAAATCAATGTATTTAGGTCATTTTGTTGGTCCACCCGTAGTTTGGCAGTGGCAGCAGATACCGGGTGAAATTGGCGCTGTAAGTCATGAGTCGGTAGTTAGTATTGATACGGCGCATTTATTTATTAGCTCAGATGATTTTTGGTACTTTGACGGTTCAAGACCGGTAAGCATCGGCGCACCAATTCGTAGATGGTTTTTTGAAAACCAAAGCCCTGAATTTGCGCACCACACAACAGGCTATTACGACCGCATTAATGGATTAGTTTACTGGTATTTCGTAAATAAAAACAGTGACAGTGGAACACTTAACGACTGCCTTGTTTATAACGTAATCACTAGAACGTGGGGGCGCATATTGCGCTCTATAAACGCCGTAGTTGAGTTTAAATCAAGTGGTGTTACGTATGACCAGCTAGGCGATTTGTACAGTACGTTTGACGACTTTACAGGCATCTCATACAAAAGCCCAAGGTGGTTTTACCGTGGTTCGGTTACTGCGGTGATTGACAATCAAAATCGGCTCATGCTAGCAGACGGTGGTGGCATGGATTCAAAAATTACAACTGGCATTATCGGTGATGATGCTTATTACACAACACTAAAGCGAGTGCGTCCGAGGTTTTCAGTGAATCCTAGGACAGGCTTAATGGCGACTAGTCACAGCAGCGGCTCAGGGCTAAATATGCAAGACTCAGGAAATGCTCCAGCGGTATTGCATGATGGCAAATTTGACACGCTACGTAGCGCACGATGGCATAAGATGATGTTTAGTTTTACTGGGAATATGGAAATATCAGCGCTTGATGTGGATTTGATAAGGAATGGCTACAGATGACGGATAATATAAATTTACAGAAACTGGATAATGACCCGAGACTTCCAGCTCTTGGTTCAGTTGACTTTGACCGCATGATGTACGTGCGACTTTATGAGTTGTTTCGATCGCTGTCATTGACTGTTAATAATAACTTTGACGAGATTAAACGGCATATTGAACAGTTGGAGCAAAAGATATGAAGCATGACAGCCAAGAGTGGCGAGAGCTTAGAAATCGTAAGCTCATAAAATGGATAGGCGACCCTAATGCGGTCGCTTTTTTATTGGACGTTTTTAATGTGGGCGAGATTTGGGATGACTTGATAGACGGTGATAAGCCGGTTACACATCATGATATTAGCGTAGCGTTTACAACCGCACTGATTAAGTTGCCGGCTAATCCGTTTTATCAGGCATACCAAGCCCAATTGAGTGGCTGCATGACAAGCGGCATACATGCCTGGTTAGACGCTAACGAGTATGAGCGTGGCGACGACAATGACAAAGCATATGCGTATGTGCTGCGTGTATGGTACATGGAGCTAATTACGCTAGTGTGTGAGCTGCTACATGGCTTTGATTACACGCGAGCAATCAGCATAGAAATTAGGCGTTTTTTTACCCATGAGACATTAGACGAATATAAGGAGAAATTGTTATGAGTGGCGGTGGCGGTGGTAGCAAAACTCAAACAAGTATTACCAAGACAGAGCCTGCAGATCAGGTCAAGCCTTACTTAAACCCGTTTATGGGTCATGCGGCAGCAATTGCTATGAAGCCGTACGAGACGTATGGCGGTAATCGCATTGCGGACTGGAATCAAGACCAACTCGCAGGGTTTAAGATGACTAGACAGGTGGCTAATCAGTCTCAGGCAGCTAACAGCAAGAGCATTAACCACTTAAATAACGTCATGGGTGGGCAGTACCTTAACTATTCACCCGGCACGAATCAGTATCTTGGCCAAACATCGAATGTTGGCAGTAACCAGTATTTAGGCGCTCAAACTAACGTAGGCACTAATCAATACGCAGGGCAAAACGCTTATTTAAATGATGCAATCAAGTCAGCGCAAGACGATGTGACGCGTCAATTTAATAACAACGTGCAGAACAGTACTGATGCGGCGATGGCACGGCAGGGTGCTTTTGGTGGCTCAGCATGGCGACAGGCTCAAGCGGCAAACCAAGAGATGTTAAATAGACAGCATGCTGACATTAGTACTGGCATGCGCATGCAAGACTACGGTATGCAACAGCAGCTAGCGGAAGCCGATATTAATCGAAGATTGCAAGCTGAGCAGACAGATCTTGCACGTAACGCAGGCTTGTCGGAAGCTGACATTAATAGACGACTACAGGCGCAGCAGACAGATCTTGCACGTAACGCAGGCTTAGACCAAGAGCGGTTAAATATGGCTAACAGCAATTACCAAGCGGAGCGACAGCGACAGTTACAAGCAGCGCAGCTAATCCCTGGCATGAGCCAAGCAGGGTACCAAAACGCACAAGCATTGCTTGGTATTGGTGACGCTCAACAAGGTATGACTCAAGACCATTTAAACCAAGCTTATGCTGATTGGTTAGAGCGGCAGAATTGGGATCAGCGAGGGCTTGACATCATGGGTAGTGCAATTGGCCAGACGATGGGTGCAGGCGGTACGACATCTAGCACAGGTCCTAATCCACACCAAAGAAACCGTACCGCAAGCGCATTAGGCGGCGCATTGAGTGGTGCGGCGATGGGGGCTAAGATGGGTGGCGTTGCTGGCATTCCTGGTAGTTTAATTGGTGGCGGGCTTGGCTTAATCGGAGGTTTATTATGATTAATTTTAATGGTTTAGACTTAAATCAGCTATTGCAACAAGGCGGGAATACGAATAGCTTTGGTATACCGCAAAGCGTGAGCGACAGCTTAGCGAAAGCAGTAAATCAACAGCAAGGCCCTGATTGGCAGAAGTACCTAGAGCTGATGAATGAGCAGCAGAGGATGTTCCCGCAGCAACAGCAACAAATGCCCGTAATGCAGGCACCACAAGCACCACAGATACAGTCAGCACCGCATCAAGCAGGTGTTGGCTACCGTAAACCAACGTATATGCCAAAGGGGTTATTAGGATGAATAGTTATTACAACCGCAATCGATTGCCACAACCATGGGAACAGACCTATGGGCAACAAGGTGCTTACCCTCAGCAACCGATGTTTTATCCGCAGCAGCAAATAGGCATGGGTTCAGGCTTATTGGGTGGTGTTGGAGGCTATGCTAAGCGAGATAAGCATGCCACCTTTGCTTCAGATGCTTACACGAATTACGTCAATGATTTGTTGGCTAAAAATGCACCACAATACATGCCGAAGCCGCAACAACAGCAACAAGGTTTATTTGGCTTTAGTCAGCAACCAAAGCGTCAAAGCTTTTTTGACCGTATAAATGATTACGGCGGTGGAGGAAATAATGGAGATGGTTCTTAAGGAAGAAGTCATGGCAGGATTATTGGATACATTACATGCAGACAATGACGAGGGTCGCCAATTACGAGGCGGCCTTTTAAATATGGGAATCGGGTTATTGTCGGGTTCAACAGGCCATTACGGTCAATTTGCGCCGGCTTTAGCGCAAGGCTTTGCAGGCTTTCAGCAGGGGCAACAACAAGTCATTGATGACCGCTTTAAAAAGGCGCAAGCCGAGCAAATGCAAGCGTTACGTAATATGCAAATGCAGACAATGGCTAGGGCTCAGAATCAAGAGGACGAGGCACAGAACATTATTTCTAGTGGCATTGATCCGCAGACGGCTTCACGTCATGGAAACCCGATAGTGAGAGAGTATGGACAAAAAGAGCTGAGCAGGCTGCATCAGCAAGAGCAAAGCCGTACAACGCCTCTGATGCGCAACTTAATAGCCGCAGGATTGCAGCCCGGTACGCTTGAGTTCCAAGACGCAATGCTCAAAGGCACGCAAAGCGGGACGACCGTAAACGTGGGTGGTGACTCTGCCCCAGGTCTCGGTAAGCTGTCAACTGATTATGGTTATGTGTTTGACCCAACAACACGACAGCCTGTTATTGACCAAACGACTGGACTACCTCAAGCGGCGCCAATTCCGGGTTCGCCAGCAGCTCAGGCAATTAAAGAAGCTGAGGAGAAAGCGGCTCTAGCGCAAGCAAACGAAGCAAGAGCGGGAGGCACAGTGGTCCAAGACATTGGGCGCGCACTTCAGATATTAAACAATAGCAGTTCATGGGCTACAGGTAGAGGAGCTATGTTAAGCAAATTAGATCCAGAAAGTGATGCCTCAACATTGCAAGGTCTCTATGATTCAGTTCTTGGTAATGTCGGTTTTGATTATCTTCAATCTATGCGTGAGGCGTCTCCAACGGGAGGTGCGCTTGGGGCTGTTAACTCGACAGAGTTGGCGTTCTTACAAAGCGTTCTAGGTCGTTTAGATATCACTAGTAGACGAGACATCCAAGTAGATAACTTAAAGCGTATTAACAATATTTACTTAGACAAGATTCATGGAACTCCCGAACAGATTATGGCTGCTTACAACGCAGGAAGAGTAAACCCAAGAACTGGAAAGCCTTTGACGCTTGAGGATATTGCGCCATTAGTTAAGCGATATGAATTGTCGTTTGACGATTCTGGCGACCCAATTGATACAAAGAGTAGCAGTATAAAAACCGGCTCAAAAAACTCACTGGAAGAAGAGGCGCGCCGCAGAGGACTTATTAAGTAACTAAGGTGTAAAGTATGAAAAATGTACCAGCAGATTTAGTGGCTATGCTGTCGGCTGAGGATAAGCGTTATGGTCGCCCTGATGGAACCTTGTTGTCTGTAATGCAACAAGAGATCGGTGGGCAAATGAGTAAGTATTTGTCTGACCCAACCGCATATCACTACCAACCAAACGCACAAGGTAAGCGCATTGCCCCGCACACGGGAAAAGTATCTACAGCTTTTGGTCCGTTTGGCATCTTAGAGTCAACAGCAAGAGATCCAGGGTACGGCGTCAAACCACTGCAAAATAAAAGTTTACCTGAGCAGATCCGCTTTGCGTCAGATTACTTGCAAGCCAGAAGCCGTCAGGCCGGCAGCTTAAAAGGTGGACTGGCAGGTTACGGCGAGGGCGCTAAATACGCCAATCAAGTAGCTAGTCGAGTAGGTGGGCAGCAAGCAAAGCCTAACATGGTTGAGCGTATCGCTAATTCAGTTTTCCCAGCTGCTCATGCGTCAGAAGTTGGCGGTGACGTCACTGACTTAACTAAGCTAAGTGATGAAGAGTTACTGGCAATGCTTTATGACACTTACGAGGATGAGGAAGAAGACAAATCAAGCGACACCATTGATTTGACCAAGTTGAGTGATGAAGAGTTATTAGCGATGCTCAAAGCCGAGGGCTTGGTTGAGCCTCAAGAGGCGCAGACCACACAACGGCGCTCAAGGCTTGGTGAGCTTGGTAGGCAAGTAGTCCGACAAGCCGCCTTGACAAGTAGGTACGCATTACAAGGCCTGTCAGCTCTGCCTGAAATGATGATAAACCCATTTATCGAAGTGGCAGGTGGAAAGCCACTTAAAATGTCAGACGCATTAGATACGGTGGGGTATGTTAAGCCCGAGAGTGCAAGCGAACGCATTTCTGAAGATGTTGTTGGTTTAATGGCTAGCACGGGTGGACTTGCCGGATTGACCGGCAAAGCTTCGCAAATGACATCAGGAACAACGAAAGGTGTTATGGGTCTCTTGTCTGCTAATCCCGGCCAACAGATTGCTGGGGCGATTGGCTCTGGTTTGGGCGGTGGAATTGCGCGAGAGTTAGATATTCCTGCGCCAGTGCAAATGGCAGCAGCTTTAGGTGGCGGATTATTGGGCAGCGGTTTAACTAATCGTGCGATGAATCCAAAATCAAAGCAACCAAAACTAACAACTGAGGATGTTAAACGTAAAGCTAAAGGTTATTACGATAAAGCTTATGAGCGTGGTGTTACAGCTTCAGCTGACCAAACGCAAGCGATAAAAGACAATATAAGAAATATTGCTAAAAAGGAAGGGTTAATTACACCAAGGAACAAGTTAGTAAAAGGGTATGAAAAAATTAACGGTGTAATGCAGATGATAGACGATTACGCTGGCGAGCCGATGACTGTTAAGCAAATGCAATCAGTGCGTCGTTTACTATCAGGCGCCGCAGGCAGCATGGATGCCCACGAGAGACGCGTTGGCACAATGATGATTAAGGCTTTTGACGACTTTACAGCGCCATTGGCGCCAGAGCTAGCACAAGCAAGGGCTTTATATCATTCGGCAATGAAATCTAGCACGTTAGACAAGATGCTTGAGGTTGCTGACAATAGAAAGGCGAACTATTCTCAATCGGGCTTGGAAAATGCCATCAGGAGCGAGTACAAAAACCTATCAAACAAGATAGTTAAGGGAACAGAGCGCGGCTGGACCCCAGAAGAAATCAAAGCGATTAATAGGGTGGTGAAAGGAACTGTTCCAGCTAATACTGCCAGATATTTTGGAAAGCTAGCGCCTAAAGGCGTGGTAAGTGGCATGGCTAGCGGTGGAGTTCCTTTCATGATTGGCAATTCAGTTGGCGGTCCTGTGGCAGGAGGCATAGCAAGCGCCGGAACAATGGCTTTTGGCGGTATAAATCATAAGCTTGCAGAGGCCTTAACATTACGCAATGCAAGATTGGTAGAGCAATTAGTAAGGGGTGCGCATATGCAACAGCCCGCGATGGCAAGACCACCGTTAAACCCAATGCCAGCACTTATGGGGGCTTCGTTGCTTGATTAGAAATATTTAGAAATTAGATACATGGCAAAGCAAAAAATGGCAGTAGTCCATACGCCTCGAGAGAATCCTTTTTCGTAGGCCGCTTTTTGATAAATCAAATCTAATTCTCTATCTGCTCTTTTTCTATCCTCTTCATCATCATAGTACATAATTAACACCTCTTTTGACCACTCATAACCGAGTGGTTTTTTTATTTAAGGATTAAAAAATGATACCTGAAAGTATAAACGATCTATCAGTTATCGCAACCAACAACGTGCCGCAAGGTGGCGATAACGTGGGCGGCACGCTTGACGATATTCTGCGTGCTCACGCTACAATCATGAAGCGCGATTTGGCGTTAAAGAAAGCTGAGACAGCAGAGGGCACTAGCTTTACGCCTGATAATGGCTTGAACAGCGCTACCGTACAAGAGGCAATTAAAGAAGTTGCAGACTTAGCTAAAAGTGTAGACATTGGCGGCTACATGAAGGGCATGGTCGTGATGTGGTCTGGCGCAGTCGATAATATACCATCTGGATGGGCGCTCTGTAATGGCTCTAATGGGACGCCTGACTTACGTGGTCGATTTATTATTGGAGCTGGCGGTTCATATAACCCGGGCAATACTGGTAATGGTTCTATACCCTCCCACAGTCACGGTGCAGGTTCATTAGCGACATCTGGTGCCGGGGCTCACACTCATACAGGAACAGCAGCTAGTGCAGGAGGTCACTCACACTCAGCATCTACTAACTCAGCGGGAGCACACACTCACTCAGTGTCGGGGACAACTAATAGTGCGGGTGCACACTCGCACGAATATTTTTATACCAAATTTTCCGTACTTAATCGTTCATTTATATCAACCAAGTCTGATCGTTATGAGAGCACCAGGGAAAACACTTCAACAGCAGGTGCACATACACACTCGGTATCAGGTACCGCAGCAAGTGCCGGTGGACACTCACATACCGTCTCAGTTGCTTCTGGTGGCGCACATACTCATAATGTATCAGTCACATCAGCGGGAGCGCATACGCACACTATCAGCGGATCAACCGCAGCGGCTGGTAGCGGCAGTGAGGTCATAGCTAAATACTATGCACTTTGTTTTATTATGAAATTGTAGGCTCTCGAAAGAGGGCTTTTTTATTGGACTATTTAAAGGAGGCAGCTATGCCCCAAAGGAAGTATATGCGTATACGTGACTACGTGAATCAGATACCGGACGCGGCTGCAATTTCCACGGCTCAAACGACCACTATCGGCTCTGCTGCGGTGGGGTTTTTAAGTTGGTTGGGTAGCATTAATTGGGTTGGCTTAATTAGTGTGCTTGTTGCTGTAGCAGGATTGATAACAAATGTTTACTTTTCATGGAGAAAAAATAAGAGAGAGGAAGAGCTGCATCAGTTTACGTTAAAAATTAAAAGTGGATGTAGCGATGAAAAACCGTAACGGAATAGTAGCATTAGTTGTGTCAGGGGCGATTGCATTAGCATCGCCTTTTTTAATGTCATTTCTCGGCAAATGGGAGGGGGAGGGAGAGTATGTAGTTTATGCCGACAAGTTAGCTGGTGGATTGCCGACTGTGTGCAAGGGTATTACTAAATGGACTAGCCCGTATCCGGTGGTGGTTGGTGAACGTTGGTCGCCTGAAAAGTGCGAAGAAGTCGAGACGCACGTCACTGTACAAACGCAAATGAAGCTAGCTGAGTGCGTCACTAATTCACATATCACACAGAACGTCTTTGACGCATTGACCAGCCACGCTCACAATGTCGGTGTTAATAACACGTGTAAGAGTAGGGCTGTGCGACTGATTAACGCAGGTGATATTAGGGCAGGTTGCGATGCCATTGCTCATAGCGCAACGGGAAAACCGGTGTGGTCGTATGTTGGTACCACGTTTGTGCGTGGGTTATATAATCGTCGATTAGCGGAGAGGGAGCTATGTTTAAAAGGTATGTAATGGGGGCTGGTGTTGCGGTGGTCGTGGGTACGCTAATTTACGTTTATGGCCAACTGCAATACAACGCAGGTAAAGCAGCGGCAAAAGAGGCGCAGTATGTGGCTGAACTTGAGAGCTATAAAACAGCCGCTGATGAGCTATTAAGAGCGTCCAGCGTTGCGCAAACATCATTAATACAAATCGGAGTACGTCACGATGAGTTTAGTCAGAACTACAAAAATCTTGCTGAGTTTGACTGCTATGCTGACGCTGACCGCATGCAACACATCTACAAGCTATACACGCCCGCCTTTACCCGGTAATTTACTGACTTGTACCGACCCACAGCCACCAGCCGGCAATCACTTTGATGATGTTGCCGTAGCATTGGCGGACGCAGTTACTCGATATTATGAGTGCAAGATTAAGCTAGATGCGGTAGTGGGGCTGTGGAAGTAAACTATTATAACTCTTGCTCACTTGCCCACATAGCCCG
Organism: Oligella sp. HMSC09E12; assembly: GCF_001808505.1. Taxonomy (NCBI): domain Bacteria; kingdom Pseudomonadati; phylum Pseudomonadota; class Betaproteobacteria; order Burkholderiales; family Alcaligenaceae; genus Oligella; species Oligella sp. HMSC09E12. The sequence continues at coordinate 43 of NZ_KV793549.1, read as the reverse complement.
CATTTCTGAGCTATCCTCTCGTCCATTAAGCCAAGTTTCATAC